>CAYOKY010000099.1:0-3938 GCA_964404695.1 Microcaldota archaeon
ATGTATATTCCTTATCATTGATGACATAATTAATTTTTGAAGATATAGGATATCCTGTGTCTTTATCGTAACATACTTTGCTTGTGTAATCCTGTGAACTTAATACTAAAGGGTTTGATGTTGACATGCCCATATCACTAACTTCTTTATTCTTTAGTTGCTTGAAATCAATGCTCAGTTCTATGCATTGTGTTTCAAACCCATTAATACTTTGGTTTGAAATTTCAACGATGTTATAAGCACTTGAATTGAACAATGTCTGGAAATACTTTTTAGAAAGTTGGAGGTTTGATATTGTAGGTACCTGGTTCAGTGTGGTTTGAATTTGTACCGTAAATGTAGGGCTGTTGCTTACGTCTACACATGTTTTATTAAGGCCAATTCTGTCATAACAAATGTAATACATGTCATTTACTCTGTAATAATCAACCTCAGCTCCTTTGAACGTGGTTACTATCTTATAATCTAGTCCGTTATTTTCAATAATTTCTTCATTTTCGAGCGTGTTGTTATCAAATTTTCTCATTTTATGTATGTCTAAAGATATGTCCTTAATGTTATATTGATTATTGATTGCATTGAACAAAATTGAAACCCCTTCCTCGTTTACTGGGGGTGCATTGTTTAAATTGTTCATGATAAATGTTCCTGCGATTATTAATATTATTGCAACGACAATTCCGCCTATTATTACATTCTTATTTGTTTTCATTTCATCACCTTTTTTATTATTTTCCTCTAAATTCTCAAAATTGTTGTTATTTTGGTAAATATTATTTTATTTATTATTATACTAACATTTAAAAAAGTAAATCCTTTAAATCTTATCTATATGATTAGGTAATTCCCTAACAGTTTGGTATTGGATAATATGCATTACAGTGTTGTTGGGTATTATATTGTAAGAGATAGCTATTGTTTATAATTTGGTGATTATATGAATAAGGACGAATTTGCAAAATTAGTTGAGAATACTATTGAAGAGGGCGGTTTACTGGCTATGTTATATTTTGATATCCATGGGCCTGACCCGGAAGGATTAAAGGGTACTATGGCTGAGTTTATATCCAAACTTAGTGGTGTTGAAGGAGTAGTATATTCGTTTGGCGAGATTCAGCCACCTTTGAAAATGGAAGATGAGGAGTTATATTCTACCATGTCAGAAGTTTACGTTTTAGCCAAGGATTTCCCCACTTTATCTTTCATATCATTAAATTATTCTCCTGTAAGTATTGATATTATGAAACCCGAAAAAGATTTTAAAATGAGCATTACTGATATTGAGAAGACATTGGGCCGTTTAGCGCATTTTAGTTTAACGTTTACTTCAACGTATCTTACTAAGGTTTTGAAACCTGAAGAGCGCGAGAAATACTTGAAAAAATTACGTTTTCGGGAAGAAAGGGGCAAAGAGATGCTTAAAAAAAGCGGGGTGAATAAACATGAATAAAGATTCTGAAGTTCACAAGGAAGTGAGTGTTCACAAGGAAATGAGTGTTCCTAAAGAAGTAAGAATTGAAACTGGCATACCCTACCTAAACCAATTAATAGGTGGCGGTTATCTTGAAAAATCGGTAATAGCAGTTTCAGGCGGTGCAGGCTCAGGCAAAACAACGTTTGCAATGCAATTTTTGATGGAAGGCATAAAACAGGATGAAAACGTTATGTATATCTCGTTTAATCTTAAGAAAAAAGAAGTTTTCAGGCAGTTTACACATTTTAACTTTGGACTTGATGTTGAAACTATTAAAAATCGCATGGTAATTATTGAATATCCTCCCTCTGAAATTCAGGAATTATTAAAAAAAGATAGCGCGGTCCGTGAAATGATTAAATCAACTAATATCAGTCGTTTGGTCATTGACCCTATAACCTCTTTTGTTTATTTACAACCTGATGAAAATCAAAGACGACAGGACTTGTATGCATTGGTTGATAATCTAAAATACTGGGGGGTTACGTCCCTTTTAATAGATAATGATTCCAAATTTAGTCTTCATGAAATCCCAAGGACCATGACAGGGGTCGAAGGGTTTACTGACGGGTTTATTCATTTGTCTTACATCCTAAACATAACTAAAATGCAAAGGATGCGCGGGATGGAAATATTAAAAATGCGCGGTGCTCCTGATGATATTGATATTCATAAGGTTGAAATCACAAATAAAGGTATGAAATTGTTTAAATAAATTAGGATTGTTCATAGTTTTAATAGATATTGTATTGAAGGTAATATTATGGATCCATGGTCTAATACAAATGTTGATTATACAAAGATATTGTCTGAGTTTGGGATATCCACACTCTCTGATCAGATTAAGCGTTTTATTTCTGATAAAGCATCTTCAAAGTTTCAGTCACAACCGTTTGAACGTGATATGGTCTTTGCACACAGGGATTTTGATAAGTTTATTAATGCTTATAAAAAAGGTAAACCCATATCTGTATTGTCTGGTATTAAACCGAGCGGTGAATTTCATCTTGGCAGTAAACAGGTTGTTGAAGAACTAGTGTTTTTTCAGAAGATATTTAATGTCAAAACGTATTACTGTATTGCAGATATTGAAGCTTATGCTGATAATGATAAATGGGTTGATCAAACGTTTGATACTGCTGTTTCTAATGTTGCAGATGTTCTTGCTATGGGTCTTGATCCTAAGAATGCCTGTATTTATCAACAGTCCAGGGAACCTATTGTACAAAGGATGGCTTATTATTTTTCCAGAAAGGTTACAAATGCTACATTGAAAGCAGTTTACGGTGATAAACCGATTTCCCTTTACATGGCCGCATTGACACAGATAGGTGATATCCTTTTGCCTCAGAGTCCAGAGCATGGCGGTCCGAAAAATGTTTTGATTCCAGTGGGGATTGACCAAGATCCGCACATTAGATTAGTTCGTGATCTGGCAGTTAAAAACGGGTTCATTTCACCGTCGTCAACATATCATTATTTTATGAAATCATTGGACGGTGGCCAGAAAATGGGTAAACGTAATCCTGATTCAATGATATCGTTAAGGGATAGTGATAAGGAAATCAAACGTAAAATTTCAAAAGCATTGACAGGCGGTCGTGACACTGTTGATGAGCAGAAAGCAAAAGGCGGTCAACCAGACAAATGCATGGTTTTTGAGTTGTCAAAGTTTCATATTGAAAACAAAAAAGATCTTTTGAACCGGTGGGAAAGATGCGGGAAAGGTTTACTTATGTGTGGTGATTGTAAGAAAGAGATTTTTGACAAGCTTATAGATTTCTTGCATTCGCACAATGAAAAAAGGGAAAAATATTTGCCTTTGGCCAAGGCCATAGTTGAAAAAGGTAGTTTTGATGGCACAACCGGGGCGGGCAGGGATTTAATTAAACAGCATTTATAATGCAAAATTCTTTTCCTATAAAAATATAAATGCAAGATTATTATTTAGTGATGTTATGATATTTAAAAAATTTAATATTTTGACCTTTGTTTTCGTGTTTGCATTAATTCTAAATTTTTCATTTGCATTGGAAATCTTTAAGGATAACAATTGTGTAATGATTACAATGTTGCCTTACTCTGAATATGATTTTATTAATGCAACTGATTTTACATACCATATTATTTCAACTGATCCTAATTCCTCGTGCGGTTTTGATTATTGTCAGTTCTGTTCAAAACAGGTTGTTGAAGAGTTTAAACTACAAATTATAAACAAGGACTCAAACGTTTCTAAAACATATAAACTTGAATCTTTGGCCGAGCAATCTTATAATTATTATTCCTTTGGTTTTGAGTATGATAACCAAACCAGTCAATTCGGGACAGGGACATTGCAATATTCATATTCCCATTCAATCATTAATGATTCTTATTCTTGTTTAGGTTCAATTGTTGTTATAGCTTTAGTCATAGGATTAATCTATTTTTATGTTAAATTCCGTGACCGGCCGTCTAGTTT
>CAYOKY010000100.1:0-3872 GCA_964404695.1 Microcaldota archaeon
GAACTTTATGATAATATTGATAAGTTTAATCTGGCTGAAGTCAGTCAGGCATATAATGGCGTGCATTTGTCTGCCGGGCCAGTTGAATCCTTGGCGGAACTCATACGGTTTGTATCAAAATATGATTCAGGGGTAATGATCAGGCCTTCTGAAACTGCCATTGGCAAACATTTTATTGAAAAGGCTATTCCTGAGAACAGGCTAAAAAAGTTCATAATCAATCCAAAGGTTAATTATCATAACGAAACTATTTCGGTTTTTGATTTAACTGAAGAAATAAATTTGATTGATGCGATCAACAAATTAAAAGAAGCAGTAATAGAAATGTAAAAACGGGCCTGATGGGATTTGAACCCATGACTTACTGCTGTCCCCTCCCTAATTAAACAAATGTTTATTTTGGTAGAAAGCTTTTCTTTGACACCCAAGTTTGTTTGGTGTCAAAATTGGAAATTTCATTTCCAATCTTTTCAAAGAAAAGGTTTCATAGGAGGCAGCCACTCTATCCAAACTGAGCTACAGGCCCGTGAGTATATTTAGAAGGGGTAGAGAATTTAAATATTCCCCTCCGGCTGGCAATCTATTTATAATTTTCTATCTATAACTATAAGTATGACTCTAGTAAAAGGTAAGATTGTAAAAGGAGGCGGAATTGCAACCCAAACAGTACAAAAGCAAAGCCCGTTCTTCAAAGAAAGGGGCCTGGACCTCTACGGATATTTTATTGGAACAATAAATATGGATATCTCTCCTAGGGTATTTGAGGTTACTAATCCTGATTTTGATTTTAGGAACATTATTTGGGAGGACGATTTCTCAGAAAACTTTAAGTTTGTCGAAATCAGTATCATGTTTGAAGGAAACGATTATTCTGGGTATTTGTACAACCCAAGTAGAAGTATAAATCATAGTGGAATTATGGAGATTCTGACAGTTTTCATTGATGGCGTTGAAAATGGAAAATTCATTGAGATTGATATACCTGAGTCAAGAGTGGAATTTAAACAGCCAGGCTCAAAATAAAAGGTACATTAGAAGGTAATAACTCCCAATCACCGGATGGAGCGATTTGAAATCTTTGATTTCAAACTGAGCTACAGGCCCGTTGTGTATTAATTGGTACTTGCAAATTATTAATTTAAATTTATGTGGTTTTAATCTTAAAAATTTACTGGGCAACCTATTGGTTGTTTGAAATTAAAGGTAACTTTCAATTTCCTCATCTTTTTCATTCCATTCTTTAACCATTTCTTCCAGTGTTTTATCTCTGACAGAACTTTGAAGTTCCCTTTTTCTAACTTTGAAAAGGACTGGTTTGTTGACCGCTTCGCCTACCAGATACATTTCTCCAACAGTTAGGCCTGGCAGTTCCCGTGCCATTGTGGAATTAAATCCTTCCGAACTTTCCTGGATATGTTTAATGTCATTAGGGTTGGTAACTCTTAATATTGCATGTGTGTTGCATTGTGAAAGGACTGTTGTGTCAAGTTGTACTGGCCTTTGTGAAACCATGACCAAAGACGCTCCAAATTTCCTGCCTTCTCGTGCAATTGTTTGTAATATGCTTTTGCTTAAGTTTTTATCTTGTGCTGACTGGTTTGCAAAATTATGGGCTTCCTCCAACAATAAGATAAAAGGAGGTATTTTATTCCTTTTTCGTTCTGTGAACATTCGTTTTGCGTAGTAAGACACAATCATTTGTTTAACTTTTTGGCTGTCTATGTTGCGCATATTAATGATTGATAATTGGTTTGGTTTAATCAATTGTTCCAATGTAATGCTATCCATTTTATCAAACAGGTCCAGTCTGTCAAGGTATTCAAGTTTTCGTATTGCTGCTTCCTTGGTTGCCTGCTTGCCCCCGTCAGTATCCAAAATCTTTTTTACCACGTCATTAATATCATAACTGCCTTTGAATTCATGTCTGACTTTGTTAATCTGTTTTGATATCTCAATTTCCTGTGCTTCGCTTGTATTGATCCATTGTGCAAGCATTGACGAATTAACGTTTTTGAACCCGATTTGAATAGTTTCAATTATCTTAACTTTGGTGTTAATATTTGCTGGCAGATTTTTGAATAACGGTGCGTATTCTCCGTGCACGTCAATTAATACTATTGGAACCATTGGATTGGTTTTCATCATCTCTTCCAAGAGTACGGACACTGAATATGATTTGCCTGCTCCGGACATTGCAAGTATTGCCAGATGTTTTTTGAACAGTTTAGTAATATTTAGTTTTATTTTCAGATTATGATTTTCAAGGTTACCAATCCATAACCCCTGTTTATCTAGCCCTAAAATCATTTTTATTGATTCATTGTCTGCTATTTCTACTGTGTCTCCGGGTTTAACAGGATATGTCACTCTCAGGATTTTGTCATGATCTATCTTTCCTAATATTCTTGCTCTTGCGACCGTGTAATTTGAACGTGCAGTTGGATATATGTCAGACATGGTTCGTTCCTTTTCATAATATGCAACTGCCTCAGCCTTGGCGTAGTACGGGTTTGATGAGATTATTTCTTCAACCACTGCCAATACGTCATTACATTTAACGAACATGTTTTTTTGTATGATTTCTTTAATGATAAAGTCATAGTTTATAGTGTTAGGACCGTCATCAGTTGATATGATCGTGCCCACTACTGTGTCATTATTTGCCATAATTTTATTATTTAAGTAAAATTTATAATATGATTTATAAATTTACCTCTTAATATTAATTATATGAATTTAGCAATTGAAAATTTGAAAAAGAATTGGGTTTTAGTTGTGATTGGGTTAGTAATTTTATTATTGATAGTCGGCGCAGTTTTGTTGGTTGGCATCCCAATTATCGTCTCTTTAGCCATGATGGGAAGTAATCCTGAAATGTGTCAGTTTGATCCTGGTGTAGGATTTATATGTAATACTCCTATGCCTGTTATAATTGATAATACTATTGATGTAAGATTATATAATGGTAATCCACAAAAAGTTAATATTTTAGGAGTTGGGTGTTCAAATGATCCACAATCCAAAAATGTTGACAATTCTGCGACTACAACAATTTCTCAAGGAGGGTTTGCAGATATTACTGCAAATTGCAACCACAATTCAAAAGGCAATTTTCAAGGTTATCTTATTGTAGAATATAACTATGAAGATGATGTACTTAATAATGGAAGGTTTGCCACTGCTACAATGAATGTCCATATAAATTGATTATACACACTTTTTCTTTTTATTTTTAATTTTATGTTTTAAACCTAAAGTTACCTCTTAGTAAACTTTATAAACTTTCTTAAAGTATACGCTATAGTATAATATTAAACAAATGATTATTGAGGTGATTAATTGAATAAAAAAGGTCAAGCAGCTATGGAATATTTGATGACTTATGGTTGGGCATTGCTCATAATAATTGTTGTCATGGCAATATTCATAGCATTAATAATGATGTTACAAGCTCCGGAAATGTGTAATTTTGATCCTGGTGTAGGATTCTTATGCAATAACCCGATGCCTGTGATTGATCCAGCTGGAAATATTAATGTAAGATTACATAATGGTAATGCACAAAAGGTTGAAATTTTAGAAATAGCATGTTCTGAATCTGATGATGTAACTGCAGCAAATTTCATTATTCCAACAGATACTGATCTGGATACAAATAATCACATTCCTAGTGGTCAATCTGATGATATGAAAGTTGGATGTGTGTCAACCGCTGACTATAGTTCTGGAGACACTTTTGATGGATATTTGATAGTCAAATATACATTTAATGATGATATAGTCACAGAAAGGTATGCAACTGCACAATTGTCTACTACATTACAATAAATTTTTTTTCTTTTTTTTTAATTATTTATTTTTTATTTTCTTTA
>CAYOKY010000101.1:0-3869 GCA_964404695.1 Microcaldota archaeon
ATGAAAGCAAGACGTTTAGAAAGGATTACATGTGTTGATATATATGCACAACAGTCAACAGGAAGTGGGTCACACAAAAAAGATAATGTTCAATCTTTAATAGGTGCACTTAAGTCATTTAACATAGATCGAGCCAGGAACATAGCACACAAATTCAATTTGGATCTTAAATATTATGTGCGTCAGATTGCTCAGGAATACATTGAATGTAATCATAATAATGTTGCTCATAAGCTTTTAGACAAATGTAATATGCAGGGTGAATTATCTGATATTGTAAAATCAGTTATTGAATCTGATGTTATGGGTTGTTGTTTTAATACGGTTAAACATAGGCAGGAATATTATGGGTTGACTGATGTTGAACTCAAAGATGTTGCTTTGGGTGCTTTAGTTGAATTAATGGACTTTTATGTTTACAGTTTGGTTTCTGGAGTGGATAGGGATTTTTATGCTAAAACCCTTTGTAGTATTTATAAGGAATATGACTTAAATGATGAAATGTTATATCTTATAGATTCTTTGGAATGCAATGACGGAATTAAAAGACAGATCATTAAAGAGTTGAACTTTGACATGCGTGGACTTGAAATACATGAGTTTTTCAATCCTGACAATTTATTTCCACTTATTGGTCCAAGACCTGTTATTGAAGATGAAGAAAACCCGGGATTCTTTTTTTAATTCTTTCTATTATCTCTTTATTATTTTGTTTATTAAATGTGTTCATTTTTTCCACTTGTTTATTGTTTAATTTTTATCTTTCTTGTTTCCACTTATTTTTTAGGTTTAAATCCTATATACAATATAAGTGCAATAATTACTATCAATACAATCATTAAACCATAACATGCCGGGTGTTGTAATGAAGGAATATCAATTTGTTGTTTGCAATCCTCTGGGCATGATGAGTTATAATCTTCATTTAAACCGCAGATGTCATCTCCACATATTTCCTTTTTTGACTGGTTGCTTTGAACTGATGCAATAGTAATTGTTACTCTGTCAATTTTATTAGTATTGTCCTCTGCATAAATTATTTCATAGGTCCCTTGTCCAGTAGGTTGAAAAGTTCTTTCCAATACTCCACTGATAGTATATATCTTTTCAGTTGTAACCATATTGTCATTCTTTTTTATTGTAACCTTGCCTGTGGATGATGCCAAATTGCTATCATCGTCAGTATTTGTTATTGTATATTGTATTAGGTTATTGTTTTGATCATATCTTGCACTGATATCTACGCCTGCATATATCATATATGAGATAAGTATTAATATAAAAATAACTCTTTTCATTCAATCACCTAAAATATACCATAAATTAGGTTTATATTTGTTTTGTCTCATTTCTTAATAGGGGTGTTATTATGAAAGGTAGAATTATCTTGAATTTGGATAGTAATTCCAAGAAGTTAGCCAATATAACTTATCTGTTAAGCCGGTCGCGCATTAATATTGAAGACATTAATTATGTGGATACCGGGGAACGTGTTATCGTGGACCTTTGTGTTGATAATCCTAAGAAAACAATCGATATTCTCAAAAAGAATAATTATGAACCGCAGTCTCCTGATAAGAGTTTATTGATTTCATTAAAGGACGAGCCCGGAGCATTGTTTAAAATCTCCAAGTTATTGGATAATGAAGGGGTTAAACTATTGAAAATCAAGGTTATTACTAAGGGTCCTAAGATAGCGGTATTGGGCATTTTCGTTGACAAGAAACGTAAAGCAGAAAAAGTCCTTAAATCTTATTTACTATAATCTTTGGATATTTTTTTTCTATTTTATATCCTCTTTTTTCTAATTGGTTATCCTGATCATTTAACAATTTTTCAATCTCATCGTAGTTGTTGGTTATAACTTCGATTTCTTTATCAATTTCTATAACTCTGTTTGAATATTCGGTTATGGTTTGTTTTTGTTTTTCAACCATGGTTTCGAGTTTTTTAATCTTAGGGGACTTTTCATGTGTATTGGTTTCTGTAATGAATTCTTCTGCGAGATTGTTTATTGTTATGGTTATGTTTTCATCTCCATTGTTCCATAACTCCGTGATTTGTTTTGCGACATCTTCTGCCATGTTTATTCTTTTTGGGTTTACTCCAAGTTTTTTGAGTTTTGTTTCTGTTATGTCCTGTCCCAATGCATTTTTGACTGCATCAATATCTGAAAGATCAACAGGTTTAGAGTTCTTTGGAGGGCTATACGTTTCATGTTTCCTAATGGTTCTGTCTTTTCTTGTTTCATATTTGCTTGCAACCAGGATTATGTTTTCATTGTCGCAAATAATAAAATTACCTTTGGAAAACAGTTCAAGATATATTTTGTATTCATCAAACTCAAAGCATATGATTCTGTCCCAGTTTACTATTCTTATGTCCTCTATTTTTTTATTTTTGATCCGTTTTCTGATAAATGATGTAAGGTTAGTCACTTCAAAAGGCACTTTAAATTTATTAGTCATGGTTATGTAATCTGGTAAGGATATCAATATCATTTTGTTTCTTGTTTTAAAAATGAATTTGTTTTTATATTTATATACATTATCAATCCTGGCACTGCCTACTTCGTTTTTTATTATGTCTGCTATGTTTTTTAATTCTATTAATGATACCATATAACTACATTTAATCGGTTATAATTTAAACATTATGTTTTGATATTAAGTTATGGACAGTGAAACTAAATACTTCTACAATCAGCTGGTTAAAATGTTTGGTGAAACCGGGCTTGAGGAATTGATTGAACAAAAAAAGGATGAATATTCACACCTGATTCCACTTGAGAACATTGTTCGCATATTATATTATAAAAATATTAAGACTGATACTAAGATTGGGAAAATATATCCTGGTGTTTATTTTATTAATGTTACAGGTTTTATCACTAAGATTAATAGCCCTGTGACTGTTGTTCGCGAGGATAGTTCTTATATTAAATATTCATTTGTTTTAATTGATGAGACTGGAGAAGTTAATGTTGTTACATATACTAAGGATTTAGTTGACAGTTTAGTTATTGGGTCAAAGGTTAACATTACTAATGCATTATGTAGATATATGAAAGTTTATTTAAAAAAGAAAACAGAAATTAAGTTTTTGTTCAAACCCAAATTCCTTGACTTATCATGTTTACAGAAAGATGGAAAATATTATTTGTTATGCAATGTTGTAACTGAAATGGAATCAGTGCCTTATATGGTTAAAGGGGAGCAAAGGGAGATTCCTACGTTTAAGGTGGCTGACAAGACGGGTACCGCTATCGTTACTGTTTGGAACACTTTAAATTTCAAAATAAAACCAGGTTGTAGGATTCGTATGGAAAACGTAAAATATTATCGGAATGAAATTCATGTTTCCGGTGATTCGCGTTTAGTTGTGGTGCATTGTCCTGAAGATGATGGGTGTGTTGGTGAGTTTAGTAAATTTTATTTTCATGACAACGTTTTAATCGGAGTGTTTGGGAGCAAGGATATAATTGTCTCAAAAGAGATGCTAGACAAATTGTTTGGTGAGTATATCTCTAGGGATATTGATCTAAAGACAATTATTAAATTAAAGGAAAAACAAATATTTGAGACTACTTATTCTCTTACGTTAAATGAAGTTGACAATAAACTCTATTTGGATGACTTTAAGAGAATATAAAAATAAAAAGGAGCAACAAAGAAAAATAAAAAAACTATAACAAATGAACTACTGTTTATCTTTCTCTCTTAGTAGTTCTTTTATTTGTCGGTCTCTTTTTCACAGTTTTCTTTTTAGTAACTTTTTTGTTTACAATTTTCTTCTTAACAACTTTCTTTTTTACTTTTTTCTTCTTAGCAACTTTCTTTTTTACAATTTTCTTTTTCAGAGTTTTCTTC
>CAYOKY010000102.1:0-3791 GCA_964404695.1 Microcaldota archaeon
AAAAGGTAAACCCATAGGAGTATGTTTTGGCGTTATGAATGACCCACATGCCGGTGAAGTTGCATTAGTACGATTATTCAGCGGAAAAATAAGGAAAAGTGATGAAATATATTTAGCAGCAATGATGGGCAAGGTTAAAGTTCAGCAATTGGGCATTTACATGGGCAAAGACCGTGTCATGTGCGATGAACTTGTAGCTGGCAACATTGCAGGCCTGGTCGGTTTAAAGGATGTTTATGTAGGTGAAACAATATCATCAGAGGAAGTTGAACCGTTTGAAGAGATTAAACATTATTCGGAACCTGTTATCACCAAATCAATTGAAGCAAAGGAAAGCAAAGACCTTGCTAAACTTATCCAGACATTAAGGTCCATATCCAAAGAAGACCCTACAATTAAAATTACAATCAATCAGGAAACTGGTGAACATTTAATATCAGGCATGGGTGAATTGCACCTTGAAATCATTGAACATAAGATTATCCATGAAAAAAAGGTTGATATTATTACTTCCCCTCCAATTGTTGTTTACAGGGAAACGATAAAAAATAAAGGACGAGAACTTGAAGGTAAATCACCAAACAAACATACTAAATTGGTGTTCAGTGTTGAACCTTTAGAAGAAGAAATAATCAAAGCGATTGATGAAGGCGAAATAACTGAAGGTAAAGCAAAAGGCAAAGCATCAATTGAAGAATACATCAAAGCAGGCATGGACAGAAATGAAGCAAAAAAGGTTATTGAAGTTTATAACAAAAACGTTTTGATAAATGTATCTAGAGGTGTACAATACTTAAGCGAAATCATGGAACTGGTTATTCAGGGCTTTGAAGAATCCATGGACAAAGGAGCACTGGCACAGGAAAAGGTCGTAGGTCTTAAAATTAAAATACATGACGGCAAAATCCACGAAGACCCGGTTCACAGAGGACCTGCCCAGGTATTGCCCGCAGTAAAAAACCCAATCTATGCAGGCATGATTGAAGCAGGAGTATTATTGGAAGAACCCAAACAAAAACTATTAATTCAGGTACCGCACGACTTCTCAGGAGAAGTTATTACATTGATAAATGGGAAGAGAGGTCAACTTATTGAAATGGATCAGGAAGGTGAAATATCCACAATCAAATTCAAAGTACCTGTCGCAGAAATGTTTGGATTCTCAAGTGAACTAAGAAGTGCAACACAAGGTAAAGCAATATGGTATCAGGAGTATGCAGGATATGAACATTTACCAAGGGACTTGCAAAGTAATATAGTAAGAAAAATCAGAGAAAGAAAAGGAATAAAACCTGAACCTCCAAAAAGCACGGATTTCATAAGTTAATCTTTTTCTTTTTTATTTATTTTTTAATTATCTTTATCTATTTTTTTTCTATTAGTAAATTAGTATTAAAGTTATCAATTAGTATTGTCAATCATTACAGTTATTATCAATCATTATGTTGATATTCACTTATCCCTTCTTTAGGGTGGGCACGTAAATAATAACCTAAATAAGATATTGAACCATTTAACAGGAAATATGCAAAAACTAGTATGGATAAAATTAATACAATCTTAAAAATATCATATTCATAAATCTCAACAGATATTTCATCAGTATTAAGAAGGTCATATGAAACGCGTTTATTTTTGATATCTCCTCCCGGAGCATAAGACACATCAGAAGGCATGACAACTTTATATGTAAAAGATACATCTTTAGCCTGTAAAGTATCAAAAAATGGTGAACCTAAAGAATATTGATGTGAAATAATAGGCAAAATAACAGGCAGGTTATCTAATTTAAATTTAGTAGTAGTTTGAACCAAATATTCCTGATTTTGTGTAAATTCATAAAAAGTACCGTTAATAAACTGTCTTTCATAAGTAACACGCAAACCATTTACATTACACATATTACTACAGGACGCAGTCAACTGAGCAACGTAATCATCTTTAGTTATATTTAAACTGTTAAAATGGTCAACATAATCAACTGTTAATTTTACAAGTGAACTGCCATCATCATTTATTGTCTGGACCATGTCATAAGATATCGGATGACATATTGATAATAAGATAAAAGCAATGAAAAACGCAGAATAAATTTTCATAATATCACCCAAAACAATCTATAACCTTCAAAATAATTTTTGTCTAGTTAACCTTAAGAACCTTTGTAACAGAACTTTTTTGTCTTTTTGACAGCTCCAAAAGTTTGATTAATAAAACCAGGGATGCAAAACCGATAAGGATTTCCTTGGCAAATAGGTTAGAATAAAATAACCCTAAAGCATTAAACACAACATGGAAAAGTATAGCTACAAGCAACGCGTTCCATTTGGAATCAAACAATTTATGTTCAAAACCCAAAAGAGTTAACAGAACAAAAAATGTATGACCTGTTGCAGTAACATAAGTCCTGCTAAGTATAATGCCCAGCCAAGCAGATATCCCCAAAGTCAATGGGCTGGCAGAAACAGTAAACATAACAAAATTTTCAATGAACGCAAACCCTGCCCCGATTGCAAATGCTGACAATATTATTGATGGATAACCGCCAAATTTTGAACCATTGGATTTGAAAACATAAATAATAATAAACTTTAAACATTCCTCAATGACAGGAGCGATCAACAAAGGCAAAACGATAAACAAAGCCGAAGGTATTATGAAATAAAATGATTGATTGATCAGAAATGCAAACATGCATGCCAATGCCCCGCCAGTTGCAAGCTTGGCAACGTTTCTAATTGTCTGTGGGTTAAAGAAATCAAAAATCAAGGATGAGAAAAACAATGTGAACAATGGAAACAATGAAGAAAACAATGAAATTAAAAATAATTTGAACCAAACGTCAGACGTATTCATAAGATAAAATGCTATGCCTCCCAAAAGCATTAAAATTAATATCAAACCAGTAATCCTAAAAAGATAGAACGGCCTTTTAATAGTAAACTTGGAATTTATAGTTAAACGGACAATAGTGATAGCAGTTAACAGATAGAAAAAAATTAAACCTAACAATTGGATAAATGCTAAAATCTGATCCATTCCTTCATTTACATCCATTAACCCACCCAAACATAATATTTTACTGACAAACCTGGAACTAACCCAGGTATCCTTCTTTTAACAGACACAACACTAGTGTTTGCATCTGTATAATCTCCATATTTATTATTACAAGTCTTAGTAATATAAGTCCTATTTGTATTAAACATTCCAACTTCCTCTGCATAAATACAATAACCACTGTCTGCACTGAGATTGTCCAGCAAATCATTAAAATCTCCAGTGAAAAAACCTACGTCACTTTTGTAAACAACCTCGGCAAAATCGTTGGCAAGTTGATATTCATATAAAGTAGTGTCATACTGGTAAGCGTTAAACGTAAGCAAAAGGTAACCGATTAACACGGAACAGAATAATAATGAAAATACTGCTTCCCAACTCATCATTGTACACACACCACCAGTTTCTTAACTTCTTTATCTTTATCTACACCGTACCGGTTTATACAAAAGGTATGGTCACCATCAGGGTCAATATAACCACCCAAACCGTAAACCTTAATGTCAACAGCAAAGAAATTGTAATCGCCTGCATTATAATCATCAGCATTGTTAAGGAATTCGTGATCATGAAAAATATCATCATCAGAATTTCCAAACTTAACCAAATGGTCGGCAATTTGCAATGCCCAATTAAACCGTGAAAGAGATTCCAACCGGACAGTAGTACGGAATGTAGATATTGCATACACAGAAAGACAAAGGTAAACGATTATCACTAACCCTAACATG
>CAYOKY010000103.1:0-3774 GCA_964404695.1 Microcaldota archaeon
GGAACAATCCGGTTACGTGTCCACGAACTTTGCCCATGAAATTAATAAACAGAAAAAACTTGGCAGTTTATTACTCCAGCGTTTGTTGAACAAAATGCGTGGCGTTCACCCGTTGTTAAATGAAATGGACGAGAAAACGTTTGTTGACCAGATAAACCAATTGCTAATTGAACCGTTGGCCCAGTTAATAACTAATGACAAGGATTATGAATGGGTTTTAAGAAAAGCATTGAACCGCATTTACAATTCCAAGACCAGTTACGAGTTTAAGACCGTGTGCAACGCGTCAGTACAATCAGCTGAAGAAAATATTAAGAGTACAACGTTTCGCAATGTTTTAATTTCAATGCAGTATGAATTGTCCGACCTTTTCAAGGTTTTGGACAAGGACCAGAAAAGTAACATGGTCTGGAAACTTAAGAAGTTATTGCCTTATGTCTATGTTCATGACAAGGATAAGTTTATTGTCCATGTTTCCAAACTGGTTGATAAACTTAAGCAAACAGATAATTATGACAAAGCCATGGATGTTTTAAACCATTATACTGATTCTTTATTCCGGGTGTAAAAAATGGATTATCAAACTAAAGTTAAGATTGCCATGAAAAATTCACAGGCAGTTATAATGTTGCTTGACGGCAGGTTTCCAGAAGATACTAAGATTAAGTTTATTGAAAGAGCCGGCGTACAGTTTAGAAAACCTATTATTTACGTTGCGACCAAAGCTGACTTGATTAGTTTTGATAAACGAAAACTGCTAAAGGATAAAGGTTACTTCCTGATTTCATCTAAAACCCGGCGCGGTAGAAAGGAATTAATTGATGAACTTGAAAAAATAGTAAAAACCAGGAAAGGCAGTAGAGCATTTTACTTTGTGATTGTTGGGTATCCTGATGTTGGCAAGTCATCATTGATAAATTACCTTGTTGGAAGAAAAAGGGTTAAGGTTTCTCCGATTGCAAACACAACTCACGGTCAACAGTACATTAAACTTAATGAAGAAATTATGTTGGTTGACACTCCAGGCATTTTTGAAGACAATAGGGTAACCTTTTTAGGTTTGCGGGGCGGTATTTCTCCGGAACAGGTATCAGACGCCATACCCGTTGTTTACAAGATTATTAAACTGTTAATCAGTGATGATGAGCTTGATAGATTAAAGTATTATGATTTTAAGGCCGGTCCAAAAGACGTTGATGAGATTATTGATCCTTTACTGTTACAGGTTGCAAAGAAGAGGAACCTGAAGCTTAAGGGTGGTGATTATAATCTGCAGGAAGCGGCCAAAATTCTCATGCGCGATTTCCAAAGGGGAAAATGGTAGCTTTAATTTAAAGTGAAAAGGTAAAGTGAAAAGGTGAACCAGATGTCATGGGAGATTATTGTTGAAGGTCATGTTCAAGGTGTTAACTTCAGGCAATATGTTTATGATCTTGCGATTTCCAAAGGAGTGAACGGTTATGTCCAGAATTTAAATGACGGCACAGTCAAAATTATAACCGATAAAACTGATTTTATTGATGAATTGATCAATGCTCCAAGCCCAAAAAGGGTTGATAAAATAATGATAATAAAAAGTAAGGAACCTTTATCAGAATTCTTCATCAAACGGTGATAACGGGTCATCCATGTCAAAACTGTTTTCATTGCCGTTAAATTTAGTATTACAAAACCCATTGCTCCCTAATTTGTCAAACCCAGAGTCTTCCTTTTCTAAAGTGTCCATTATTTTAGTAATCTTTTCTCTTAAACTGGATATTCTGTAAGTGTCATTGCCTAACAACGGCGAATGTGAATACGGGTTGGGTACCAATGTTTCCAGATCGTTTACAAAATTGTAATCTGTGTCCATATCTTTTTTGTGTTTGATTTTATTTTCAATCTTTGATACCTTGTCAAGGACAAGGTCAAGTATTATCTTGCTTATCACTGGGTTAATCCGTTTGTCCCATGATGAGCTTACGATTTGTTCAAAATTCTTAATATTATATTCAGGGGCAATTTTAATCAGCTTAAGAAATTCTACTCCTATCTCTTCATCTTCCTGGTTTTGTATACCCTGTTGCATGGTAAACAAATTTTTGAATAACCAATAACCATCACTATGCATGCCTTATCTTATTTTACTAAATATTTTTAAATCATTCTTTTATTAATAGTAATATGTTAAGTAGGATGTGGGGGAAAAAGTTTAGCGTTTTGATGTTCTGTTTAATCTTATGTTCTTTATCTTTTGCTTATACTAATGTTTCTGGCGGTCAATTCGAAGTAGTTAAAACATGGGGCATAGAGGTTGAACATCCTGAGAATGTTATTTCCTTGACTTTGAAAACTCCTGTTTTATATGTCAGTCCAGCACAGAAAGTTGACTTTGAATTTGATCATGATTATGAAATCATTGACGGTTTTTATGTTATTGAAATTAATGACCCTTCCTCGTTTGAACAGGTAACTTTGAAAGCAAATGTTGAAACAAATTATGATGCCTGGGAAATAACCCAGCCCACCTTGAAGGAAGATTATAATAATTTAACGTTAAAAGTTAAACCCGGGCCGTTAACTACTCCTACTCAGGATATTGAAAATATCGCTAAGAAGTTTGAAAGTGATAATATTTACGAATCAACTACTGACATTGTTGACTGGGTTTATTCTAACATTGAATATGATGATGAATATATTGATGATAAATTGCCCGCTTCTGAGGTGTGTAAGATTAGGAGAGGTACGTGTGATGAATATTCACATTTTACCATTGCATTGTTTCAATCTATAGATATTCCTGCCCGTTTTATCAAAGGTTACGTTTATACTGGTAAATGGGAGCCTCATGCGTGGATGGAATATTATAACCCGCGTTATGGTTGGTTGCCAGTTGACCCTACATTTGATGAATATGTTTATTTGTCCGGTTTCAAAGTTGCGATGTCATCAAGTGTTGAACAGGACGATGCGTTAACTGATTCAGTGACCGGTCAGGGGATAGGCGATTTTAATTTGAATTTTAGTGTCAATACTGATATCAAGACATTGGAAACATATGGTCGACAGGTTGATTTTAACGTTGACCCTAAGATAATAGAAGACGGTGAAGATGTTACTATGAAGATAATCCTGATTAATAATAAGGATAAATATTATTTCATTCCTACTACTGTTATTTTCCCGCCAGAAATAGGTGGGCTGGATAAGGGGTTGACAATCCTTGCTCCTTATGAAAATAAGGTTATAATAAAAAAGGTTGACGTTTCTCTGTTAAAGGGCAATTATGTGATTCCTTATAATGTTAATTTGTTTGATCAGAATTATCCTGGCGATTTTGATTTTTATTCCTCTAAATCTATTAATTATGAATTGGAAATCGCAAAAGCCATGTTTAGTTATTGGTGGGTATTGATTTTACCGTTATTCTATTTGGCGTTGAATTTTACGTATCATCGTTTCCTTGCCAGACCAGTGGTTTAAACTCCATGTATTAAAAATGTTTATCTTCTATATTTGCATGGTGATTATGTGAAACACGAAGTAAAAGAATATTTAGTTTTGATGGGTATAATCTTACTTGTTGCACTTATAACTATTGTATTAGTAGGTTTTTTACCAGGTGTAAGTGATTCCTCTGAAATTAGTGCAAGAGGTTATTGGGGGGACCAGGCCTATCCTTTTAAGATTTTGAATTATGATTATTTTAACAATGAATTGAATATTGAAATACAAAATGTACAGGATAAAAAATTGGCAATAACCAAAATTATGTTTGGGGATACTGTTTTT
>CAYOKY010000104.1:0-3762 GCA_964404695.1 Microcaldota archaeon
AGTACAAAGCATTGAACTAAACGCACCGCAGATTAAAGCACCAGATATTAATGGAACACTTGATGATATGATTACCATGAGAACTGAAACAACCAAATATCTGTTATGCTCATTGATTGACGACCATGACACATGCCTGAAAAATGAAGCGTTTGAGAGCAATAATGCAATGTTCTGCGAAATGATTTCAAATGATAATACCAGAAAAGGTTGCTTATATTATCTTGCATCATATGTTGCAGACGTAGACGTTTGTAATGAGTTTACGAGCAATACTGTCCATTATAATGATTGTTTAAGCAAAATGGCCAATGATAACTTGTATGTTGAAGCATGTTATGCAATGACTAATGAATCAATTAAAACGCAATGTATAGAAAACGTTACGGGCACGATCAATCAGATTGGACAGTTACAACTTGAAAATGCCCAATGTTTCACTGATGAGGATTGTCATGTTACTGGGGGATTAAACCAGTTCTGTGAAAAACTGGACACAATTAATAACGGCACATATTATCTGCATATCTATGACTGCCTGCCACCACACAAGAATTATACGTCATGTGTTTGCCAAAATAATCGGTGCCAATGGGATTTCAATGATGACTATGCAGATTGCTTTAATGAAATGGATAAACTGGACACTAATGATTATCTACAACAAATAACCAATGAACAGAAAAAATACAAAGAAATTTGCGGGGATGGAAATATCAATATGACTTACGGAGACGCAATAGATATCGCAGAAGCAAGTGAATGTGTTGAAAACTCAAACTTAACAGATAAGTTCTGGTGCAACAATCAAACAAAAACATGGTGGATTGATATTGACATGCAAAGAATTGGGTGCAGTCCTGCATGTGTTGTAAAAATGGAAACACAAACAGCAGAAATAAATTATATGTGCACAGGATTGAATTGAATTTCTTTTTTATCTTTTTCCTTTATCTTTTTTATTTTCCAGTTATCCATTTACACCCCTATATTATATATTATATTATAAATAAATTTCACGTCATAGCCACCACAACGAATTTAAAAAGCTTTTTACTGTAATTAAATTATGGAATCAGGGGAAGCATACTACTTCCTAGTAGGACTGCTAGAGTTATTGTTCGGCTTTTTCTTCTTTGTCTTATCTTTATCCATATATCTATTAGACATATTCAGATTCAAAATCAAAGGAAAACGGTTTATTGTTGTTGCAATCTTATTTATATTAAGTCTGATTTTCATTATGCACGGAGGTTTCCAGGCATTTGAAAATTACCTTCCGAACATCTAACCTTATCTAAAACAACATTCTCTAAGATTAAAACTTAGAAGATAAAAAATATTAATTAAAAATAAAAGAAAGCATTGAAAATAATTATTATAAAATTTAAAAAAACGAATAAATGGAAAACATAATATAAAAACTAAATCTTATCAAAAGGATTAAGATAAACGTATTTATAACTTACTAAGACGGAATAATCAGTCAAATGATCAGAAAACTTATCTCTGAAATCCCTAAAATTTGAATGGAATTCTGTCAACGTTTCAGCATCATAATCAACTTCAGCGTCCCATGGCCCAATCATTAACGCCAAGTGAGTTACATTTGGCACCTTAGAAAAATAGGACAACATTTTAGTCTGAACTTCAGGAGTAAAACTTTTCAAATGTAATAAAACCTTATACTTTCTGAAACCTAACAAAGAACGGTCGATGGATGTTAAATATCTCAAGATTATTCCTTCGTTCTCCATTCTTTTAATCTTTTTCTTAACCTGTTCAGGAGACATAGAAAGTTTATTAGATATTTCCAAATAAGACATGCGTGCATTATCATATAATAAAGATAAAATCTCTTTCTCATTCTCTTCTAACCCAACATAAACGTCCGCACCGGGCAATAAACTAGGAAACTGCACACGTACAGAGGATCTGCCGTATATATGGTCATAACCCATGAACAAATCATGAACCTGGATACCTATCCCTTTTTGCACAATATATTGCCCAAACAACTGCATTAACTTATTTATGTACTTATCCAACTCAAGCGAACTTTTTACGTATAAACTAAAGAAAACGTCCCATTCACCATACATATATCCAATCCATAAAACGGGCATACTATCCAAATGTTTCAGGATACTTGTTTCAATTTCCTTATTCATATTTCTAAGTTTTAACGCAACCTGAAACACAGTCAACCCAATCTTATTCGGGGACAATTCAGGGAAAAATTTAGTAATGATCTTCTTCTCGCACATATTTTTAAGACGATAACTCATAGATTCCTTGCTCACGCCAACTTCTTTAGACATTTTAGTAGAAGGCATACGAGCTTTAAACCTTAAAGTACGTAAAATCTTTTTACCTTTCTCGTCCAGATTAATTGTAGTTTCAACCATATTTACCACTAGGTAGATGATAATAATTTAGTTATTCTCTTACGATTTTCAACAGGGATGGATGTATCATTAGATAGAATCTTCTTTATTATTGAAGATAACAACTTCTTGGATTCAGATTTATCCAAGTCTTCTGCCTTTTTGTAATATCTTTTACATGACTCAGTATCATCCAATAACGCAAAAACCAACACTGCATGGACATACGCCATAACCTTTTGGTTATCATCTTTAGCCAAATCAACAGATTTTAAATATAAACTAATAGATTTTTTATAATTACCAGAAAACAAATTGGCCTCGCCAGCACCCATCAAGATCTTATAAGAAGGAACATAAACTGCCAGTTCCTCATAAACCTTTGCTAAATGCGGGTAATCTTCCTTTAATTTTAATATATTTAATAGAACTACCATTGCCATTAACTTAGTAGTAATGCTTTTGTTTTTAGAGATTATACTGTCCAGTATTACAACAGCTTTATCATATTCTCCATTGTCTATCAATTTGGTTGCCTTTTTTAAGTCATCCATAACATTATTGTTAAACAATCATTTTTAAAAGTTTTGGGACATATAAGTTATCAAATCAATTCGGCTTTATTTATATTGTTCAAAGCTCCGGTCGTCTAGTTCGGTCAAGGATGCTAGGCTTTCACCCTAGCGACTCGGGTTCAAATCCCGACCGGAGTACTATAATCTAAGGTCTATTTGTTAAAATAAAAAAAATATCGAGGTGATATAATGAAAATCAACGCAAATAAGAAACGTGAGCCCAATACACCTAAAAGTGATAATGGCAGAAAAGGAACTTTAGCAATATTAGACAGAATGACAAAGAAAGAATTTAACGGAAAAAGTAAGTATGACCAGGCAATATTACTGGCTTCCGCACACCAACAAAAAGGTAACTTAAAAAAGAGTGAAAATCATGCATTGAAAGCTCGTAAAATAGCATTGACTACAGGCAAAAAAAACATAGCAGATAAAATTATTGAGTTATATGTAACACCATCAGAAGATGCCTTTTTCGAGTTGCAAATAGGCGCTTGAAAGACATTTAGAATTAGAAAGGGCGATTATTTCTCCTTTTCAGCATATCAGGCAGAATAGGAAGATTAACCTTTTCATTTTTCAAACGCGCTTTCATGTCAATGTCCACCAATGGCGGAGGATACGCATACCTTTTATTCATAGAAGATAATGAGTAAACCGTTTCAAGAGTTGGACCAACATCTGTCAAATACTCAACCCGTATTGGCGAATCAAAATCTGATGGTTTAATGTAACTCAACTTAATCCCATAGGAGAGGTTAATGTCGTCAAGAGTAGGGACCCTATAAGAAACTGGTGAA
>CAYOKY010000105.1:0-3740 GCA_964404695.1 Microcaldota archaeon
CTTATAATTTTGTAAAGAAAGAGTATACTCATAAGATTTCTTCTGCTATAACATTTGATTACAATTCTATCACAATTAAGACGGTTTCGCCTTCTTTAGGTTTGAAATTTATTGAACGTGCTACAACTGCGATTGTATGGGCATTAGTATTATCAATGATTCTGGTGTTTATTGTTTTTAGAAAATTTGCAACCAGTGTTATTGTGTTCAGTGGTGCTTTAGCAGACGGCATAATCGTTTTGGGTGCAATGGGATTCCTTGGCATTGAACTTTCCTTGGCATCGTTCGCTGCATTATTAATGATGATGGGATTCTCATTGGATACAGATATGCTACTTACCATGCGTTTGATTAAACAGCGTAAAGGTAATTTACAGGAATCTGCATGGCACGCGCTTACAACTGGTGTAATGATGAGCGGTTCAGATCTGATTGCGTTTGGTGTACTTTTAATTGTGGGTTACTTTACTCATTTGACTACTTATTATAATATAGCATCAGTTGCAGTAATTGGATTGGTTGGAGATATGATTGCAACATGGCTATTCAACGCGCCATTAATTATGATGTTGCTTGAGAGGAAAAGGTGATGACAATGAACTGGTCTAATATTAGAATTTATTTGTTTATAGCTTTTGTAGTAATTGGACTTGCATCCATAGGTTTCAGGTATGTTACTGAAAATACACCTGTTTATTTAGGTATAGATTTTGCAGGGGGCACGCGTATTCCTATTATTCTTGAAAAGCCGGTTGATACTGACACCATGAATGAAGTGGTTGAGACATTAAAGAAAAGAGCGTCAGCATTAGCATTGACCGAAGTTAAGGTTAGGGCACTGGGCAGTGATGAAGTTGTAGTTGAACTTCCTATAAGTAATGAAGATTTTGTTAATCAGGTTGAGGAATCATTGTCTTCCAAAGGTCAATTTGTAGGTGTAGTGGACGGTGTGATTGCAATTGAAGGTAGTGAGATCAGGCAGGGTAGTATTGAAGATGCAACAGGCCGGGATTATACGCAGAAGGTTGATTATGGGTCATGGGCAGTATCATTTAAATTGACAAATGATGGCCGTCAACAGTTCTCTAAAGTAGTATATGGAAAGGCAGAATATCCAATCTATATGTTTTTGGACAGACCGTCAAATGCAATAATTTTAATGCCCAAGTCAGTTATTGCCCAGAATTATGTTGGGCCTGATGTGTCCGATAATTCATTATTGGAAAGTTTAAGACAAGGGATGATTTTAGAAGGTGATGATTTACCTGTTTACTTTTTAGAGGATTATTATTCATTAAACTTAACACCTAAAGATAACAGTACCAAAGTTATTTTGCCAGACAATTCAGACCCTGCTATTATTAATGACCTTAAATCAAGGGGGTTTGCTGTACTGACCAGGGAACTGGATGAATTTGTACCCAGTTATATTAATTATGAGCAGTTTGCTACTGTAGTAGGTGAATGGGATGTTGCCGGGTTAATGAACGCGCCCGCCTTAAGTCCTGATTTAACTTATGGTTCAGTAAGTGATACTGGTTACGTTATCAATGGTAATGAAAAAGGATCTTCAGTTAGTGAGTCAGTTGAACTTGGCCAGCAGAAAAAACAACAGATTATTTCAATCCTGAAAGGTGGAGAAATACCTGTTAAGTTTACGTTGGGAAGCAGAACGATTGTTCCTGCTCCTTTGGGTGGTCAGTTTTTACAGTTGAGTGTAATAGGCGCAGCAATTGCCATATTAGCTATTGCATTATTTGTTGGATTAAGGTATAGACATCCATTGATTGTTCTTGGGATACTATTGTCAAGCTTTGGTGAAGTGATAATACTAGTGGCAATAGTCGGTGCGTTTTCAATTGATCTTGGTGCAATGGCAGGGATTATAGCAGCCATTGGTATTTCCGTTGATTCGCAGGTTGTAATAACCGATGAGATGTTAAGCAAGAATGGAACTACCCGTGAAAGGTTAGATCGCGCGTTCCAGATTGTTATGACCACTGGCGGAATTGCGGTTATAACTATGTTGCCTCTTATATTTTCTGGTTTAACTGAGATTATAGGGTTTGCAATATCTACTATGATCGGAACATTGATAGGTATGTTTATCAGCAGACATGCATACGCTGCTTACCTTATAAAGGTTGTATTAAAGGAAGATTAAGATGCCTGTTAAAAGTTTGGAGTATCAGGGAAAACAAATCCATGAATCAGTTGGCGGGATAATTATTATTGATAAAAAGATCTTAATGGTTGACCGTACTATTTTTCCTTTGGGTTGGGCGTGCCCAGGCGGTCACGTTGATAAGGGTGAAACTCCTAACCATGCAATTGTGCGTGAGATGAAAGAGGAAACCAATTTGAATATTACTTTTGCAAATAAGATTTATGAAGAATTTGTTGAGTGGAATGAATGTTCCCATGGTATGAAGGGACATTACTGGCATGTCTATGTTTGTACTGGTTACGGCAACTTGAAAACCAATAAGGAAGCTAAAGATTCTGGTTGGAAAACATTAAATGAAATTGGACAAATGAACCTTGAACCTGTCTGGAAACATTGGTTTGATAAGGTTGTCAAGGATGAAAGGTTTGATTTATTAAAACAATAAAATAATGATGGATTATTTAAGGTGATTATTATGCGTAAGAAAAAGACAATTGATTATGGTGACGATTACATGAACTTGCTTGCAAAGCAAGGGTATCATATCATTGGCCATCATTCAGGGATAAAGCCATGTAAATGGTTCAGGGAATCATTGCGCGGTGGCGAGCTTTGTTATAAGGCCAAGTTTTATGGTATAAAATCTCATCAGTGTATGCAGTCAACGCCCGTTCTTCAGTTCTGTACTAATTCATGTGTTTTCTGCTGGCGCCAGATGCCTGAGAATGCGGAAAAGGACACACCGTGTAAAAGTTTTGAATGGGACGAGCCAAAGCTCATTGCTGAAGGTCTACTTAAGGAACAGATCATATTTGTACAAGGTTACAAAGGTTATGATAAAACTCCCCCTGACAGGTTGGCTGAGGCGTTTGAACCTAAGCTTGCAACACTTTCATTGACCGGTGAACCTACAATATATCCTTATCTGAGTGATCTGATTAAAGAGTTTAAACAACGTGGTAAATATGTTTTCCTTGTGACTAATGGTGCTCTCCCAGAAAGGCTGGAAAAGCTTGAGCATTTGCCTACACAACTTTACATTTCAATGGACGCGCCTGATAAGGAAAGTTATGATAAGGTTTGCAGACCGCACAATTCCAATGGATGGGAAAAATATTTGAAATCGTTGGATTATATGAAAAAGGTTAAAGGTAAAACAAGAACTGTGCTTAGAATGACACTTGTAAGAGACAGGAATGAACATAACCTGCAGGGTTATGCTGACCAGATTGCTAAGGCTGAAGCTGACTATGTAGAAGTCAAAAGTTTTGTATTTGTTGGCGGGGCACGAAACAAGGAGCGCGGGCTTAAGCTTGAAGATATGTTTAGAATGGAAGAGATAAGGGAGTTTGCAGAAAAGTTAGGTAAACTTAGTGGTTACAGTTATACAGACGAACATCCATCTTCACGTGTTGCTTTGCTTTGCAGGGATGAGAAAGCTAAAAAGGAAAGGTTTATTGAATAAAATTAAATATATTCTCACAAAACGTTTATAAACTTTCTACCACACAATCAATTCATGACACTCAAGACTACATATAGCGCTAAAGGTATTTCTAATACTGATACATCT
>CAYOKY010000106.1:0-3729 GCA_964404695.1 Microcaldota archaeon
GACAGGGATAGAAGACCTCCACGAGAAGGAGGAGACAGAGATAGAAGACCTTCTAGATATAATGATAACCAAAGATCTGGTAGTAGAAGTACAAGGGACAACGACAGAAGCCCAAGCAATAGGAGACCAAGCAACAGAACACAAAGCGACAGAGGTTCAAGTAATAGAAGACAGGAAAGTGACAGAAATTCAGACAACAAGAGTGGAGATAAACGATTTAAAAAATATAGAAGGTGACATTTTGATTTTATGCATATCTGATTTGCATGGTTTTGACATTATAGAAGGGCTTGATAAATTAGACATGACCGGATATGATGCTGTTTTTTGCTGTGGTGATTTTGAATATTTTGAAATTGCCCAGACATTTTTAGAATTTATTAAAAAACATGACTTGCCGTTTTATTATGTGCCCGGCAATTTTGATAATGATGACATTCAATCATTGTTAAATGAGTATGACGTTAATAAAAAACCCAGAAAATTCAAACATTGGAACATAGTAGGTCTAAGCGGTGCAATTGCAGTTGGTCCAAATGGTAAAACCGAAGAACAACTCATGGAACAGTTAACGGAAATGCAAATAGATGATAATACAATTATTTTAAGTCATACGCCTCCAAAAGGCGCTTTGGATGATCCAATGCCTAACAAAAATATTGGTTCACAATCTTTAACTGATATTATAATAAGAAAAATACCTTATGCAGTCATCTGCGGTCATGTTCATGAGACCAAAGGTTATGAATTGTTTTATAATACTCATATCTTTAAGGTTCCACCTGCAATTAATGGTTCTATAATGTCTGTAACTTTAGAACCTCTGGATTTTGTAATGATAGATTTGTAAAACTCTGTTATTCTGGTTATCAATATGTTTTTAAACATTTTATAACACTATTTGTACATGGCCCCTAAACCTGATAGTAAAACTAATAAGGATTCTTCAGGACAAAAGAAACTGATTGATAATGGTATTGTTGAACCCAATCTTAAATACATGATTAATGATGTTTTTGATAAATTGTTGTGGGACGGAGTTAGAACTAAAACCGAAGACATGAATAACCGTTTTTTGCACAGCGACGATGAAACTATTCTCTATGACCACTTGGGATATCATGTTTTGTCTGATGTTGAAATAGGGATTTTGTCAAGCCCGACTTTTCTCAGATTAAACCTGATAAGGGTTTGCGAGTCAGACCTTACAATGTATTGGTTGCATGGCACTACCAGAGGTCAGCATTGTCTTGGAACCTCAGAAATTGCATACAGGCTCGCAAAGAAGCTGGGTTATGACGAAAAAACACAGATGAAAGTTAAGCTTGGCGGTTTACTGCATGACATTTCTCATCCCGCGTTTTCGCACGCAAGTGAAAAGTTTATTGGCGATATTGACGGGTGCCATGAGGATTTGATTAATGATAAAATAATGAACACTGAAATTAAAGGTATTCTTGAAAAAAATGGTTTTGACCCGTTGGAAATAGTTGGGATTGCCAAAGGTGAAGGAGTTTTAGGTCATATAATCAGTGAATGGGCTGACCGGATTGATTACCTGTTGGGAGATTCAGGTTTCATATCTCCTTTATCTATGAAAGATATTTATGTAAGAGTTCAATATATTACAGCTTCAGTCATTAATAATATGAAACTGATTGATGGCCAGTTATGTTTACCAGAATCACAAATGAAAACACTGGAAATGTTTACTGATTTGAGGACTGAACTTTTTGTTAAATTCTATTGGCATCCGTTATCATTGGCGACCCGTCAGGTTTTACAAATGGCAATACAGGAAGGGTTGGACAACAACTGGATTACAAAAGAAGATTTGATTAACAGTTTTGATGAGATGATTTTACATAAGCTTGAAAAAGGCGGTTCTAAACTTGAACATGTTGCAAGTAATTTTTCGTTGCATTATGATAATCTTGTAACGTTAAGAGCTTCTGATTTGTCAGCTGATGAAATTAATATGATCAACTCTGGTGAACTTAAAAGATACATTGTAAATGAATTGGGGTTGACTGAAGACCAGGTAATAATGGGATTGACAATTCAAATTGATAAGCAGGTTAATTATAATGTTTTTGATGAGAATGATAATATTAAACAGGTTTCCTTTAACGTCCGGAATGGTATGGATCAAAGATTTTTTTATCTCTTTGTTAAAAATAATGTTGGTCATGTTAATGTTGAAAATATTTTGAAAGAAAAATTAAAATATAATCCAAAAAATTTAATTGACATTTATGATTTTACTTTGTTGTTTGAACCTCATAATGTTACTCATTTCCCCTCGATAATGAAACAGGTTATAGTGGGCGAAAACGTTCAGTTAACTCACCACCGCAAGACAACAGAGCTTGATAGTTTGTTCGGCATGAATAATTTAAGTTCAATTGCCCAGCGTCTTCAGGAATGGCCAGATGCCTTTGAACAGGAATTAATTGGCCATAAAATGTTCCAGCGGATGAGGTATATTTCACAGTTCCAGGACTTGTTGTCAGGTTCATTCTTGTTTTTATCCACGAACAGGTTAATGCATAGCATTGAAGTTATGTTGATAACCCGTAAAACTGCTAAGATCTTATTTAATAAAGCGATCAAAAATAAAGTGCTTGACATTGATGAAGCGCAGGCGCAGAGTATTATTAAGCATCTTGAAATGGCAGGTTTGTTTCATGATATTGGCCATGTAGCGTTTTCGCATGTTGGTGGGAATATTATTGAAACATTAACTGGCAAGGACCATGAACAAATAGGTGAGCAGATTATCAGGGACAATTTTACTGACATTCTTGAAAAGCACGGTTATGACGTTGACCTTATAATTTCCTACATTAACGGTGAAAGTTACGGCAAACTACTTACTGAGTGGACTGACAGGTTTGCTTATCTTTATAGGGATAGTCCGACCTTTGCACCGCATATTCACCAGTACCATGAACTGGCAGATTTTCTTATGTCAATAATACCTTTACATAACTTGGAACTGACTAGGAATGGTGAAGTTGCGTTTAAGGAAAATGAAGATTTGGACCTTTTGAATGCGTTTCTTGAACTCCGTAAGTCAATGTTTAAGTATGTTTATCTTCATCCGTTTATGCATGCCACAGGCAAGGTCATATCCAGTTTGATAACTCGTGCAATCACTGAAGGATTAATAACTGAAGAAGAATTGATTGACGGTGATGAAATGTCTTTATGCAAAAGAATTCCTTTAGAATGGCCAGGTGCGCCAGTATTGGATATAATTAATCGTGGCCTGATAACTTTTTACGTAGTTGACAAGAATTTCAGTTCAAAAAAATTGTCAAAGCAAACTTTGGACAAGTTTCATTCAGGTGAACTTCGCAAGGAGATTTTGTCCCGTGTAAAAGAAGAATTGGGCATTGACGAGGATTGTTTAAGTCTTTTAATGGACATACCTTTACAGCCAAGAAAAATAGATATTGCTATTTTACAACCGGACGGTAGCGTGAAAAAACTTGAAAAGACTGAGGATATTGCTCCAGAGGACCAGGTATTATATATTTATTATTTATATGACGCGCCATGGCAAACAATTCTAAACTCTGCGAAAGGGCATAAGTTAGAGGAGTTTGATTTAACTGAAACAGACCATAGGCAGATAAATGAACTTGGCAAGGAAAGTATAGATGAAATCATATTTGAGATTATACCTGAATGGGAAAAAGCACTTGTTCATCCGTTAACTCTTGA
>CAYOKY010000107.1:0-3700 GCA_964404695.1 Microcaldota archaeon
CATCATCAGTGTTTTCATAACTTGCATTTTTAGGTGTTTTTTCAATATTTTGTCCATTGGATTGTGATAAAATTAATATCAAAACAGCAATAATTATTACTATAATAAAACTTATTTTTAACCATTTTATTTTCATAATGTTAAAATTTAAAGTTAAGTATAAAAATGTATCGTGTGAATATTAAATGCGACCAAAGGTGATTAAGTATGAAGAAATGGATAATGATGATGTTTATAATTATGGCATGCGGGTATTCTTTGAACATTGAAGATTATTTATGTGCAGGGGAAGATACAACTCTTTTGACTGAGGACATGATAGGTTATAGTGGACAGACATATAATGTAGTTTTTTATGATAGTGCTCCAATTTTTATTTATTCAAATGACGTTGTCCTACAGGATGAAAATCAGATAGGCAATATTATTAAATATTATTATACTCAAGAATATTTCCCTGACGGGGTTAATTTAACCGGATTAAGAGGATTTATTGAATCTTATGATGAAAGTAGAAATGCTGATTATGACTATAAAAATATTAATTCTTTTGGTGGATCTTCATTAACTATTCATGAGCCAGAAACGTCTTGTGCTCGTGCATTAGGTTTAACTAATGGGAGATATATTGATTATAATGCGTGCAACGATTCTGATAGTTGTACCAGACTTGCTCGTAGTTTATGGATGAGGTTTGAGGGTAAGAAATTTGAACTTGACGAAGTTCCTTATGTTGGTCAAATTACTTTGCAATTTAGAACTAATGCTAATGCAATTAATACTAGTGTTTTTGCTTGTTATGATGCAATTGATAATTCTAACTTGGAAAATTTATATGATTCATTGGTGAATATTCAGGATTACCTTGACGTTATTGAAACAAATACTGAAGAAATATTTGAATCAAACACTGTTCTCCCTGATGATCCATCACACCCTTATACTCAATGCAGAACAGATTATGAATATATCGCAGAGCACGGTAAATGTATGGGTTTCTGCTCGGAAATGCCACATGATTTATCTTATGTTGATGATGCAAAGGAGGAAGTTGAAGAATTGTTGGGTCAGGCCGAACCTTTGAAAAATATTGAGACATTAAAGTCACAACTGTCAAATTCATCTATATCTAGAATGGATTATTATTCAAAAAAAGGTATGATAACACAGATTTTGGTGTCCTTCAATTCTGTTGAAGGTAAACATAATTATTCATTAACTGAAGCTGAGGATGCTTTGCTACTTGTTGAGCATTCAGAATTGGAACAGTTTTACAATGATGTTTCAGATTTGCGTGACAAAATAAGTAATGATATCTATACTGTTAATGTCTCGGATAATACTGATAATGAAATTGATCAGTTGGGAAAGAAATATCTTGATCTTGAAGAGCTGTTAGATACTAATGTCACTAAGGATTACAATGATATCAATGCTTTAAGAAAGGATATTGCTTCTCAGTTTATTAGTATAAAAATATTGAATCCTACCTCGGAAACTCATGTCAACAGGTATAACGAATTGGGTGCAGGTTATACAGAATTGGAAGATCAATATTCTCCTCCTATGACTCCTGAGGGATATACCGAATACAAGGAAAAATATATGAATCTTTCATATGAAATTAATGTTCTTTATAATGAAATATTAGGCGCGCAGAGTGGTACAGTTGTTCAGGCAGCTAATGGTGTTAAACAGTCAGCAACACAAGGTGTTTTCACTTTGGCTTCAGGATTCATGGCTGTTGATTCAGCAACCAAAGCCAACCTTGAACCTATAATACCTATATCCTTATTGGCCATAACAAATGTTTCTTTGGTAGCTCTTGTGACTGTGATATTCATCGGATTGGTTTACAGTAACAAAATGTATATCCGAAAGAAAAGAGTAGTTTTAACATGGGCATTTTCATTTTTGGTCATAGTTGGGTTGATTGGTGCGGTTTCCATTGGTGGATGGTACTTGATGACACAAGGCGGTTCAACTGTTGAGATGGGTCCTACAATTGGTCAGATTAAAGCTTCAAACGAAACTGCAATAATAGTCAATACTATTGGTGCATCAACTGATTCTATAAGTTCAATGAAAAAGTGTGCTAAGGAGCTGATGAAAACTGATGCTTTAAAGGATTCACATTACTATATTTTGGAACCGGACTCCTGCAGGATTAATGGAGAAACCAAAACTCCTGAAGAATGTGAACTTGAGATTAATTCAATGGCTCATATAACTATGATTTATAACAGGGATGAAATCCGTAAGGGACATTTCTTTAATTCTGGGAAATATGAAATGACCATCTCTGGTGAGGCAGACATATTTGACGACTGTGAAGCATATTATCTGTTTGATAATTAAAAGGTGATGGAATGAATTTAAAATGGTTATCAGTAGTGTTAATAATTATACTTGCAGGCACCCTGACATTTATTGTTTTTGGACAGGATGAGCAGGTTGAACCTCAACAATTTTTCAGTAAATTTTATTCTTCAAACAAGTCAATTATTGTTGTAGATATTTCAAACGCACCTTCACCAAAATTTAAACAAAACGTTTTGCAATGCGGTACTGATTTCATTTATTCCTCTGGCCCATTGGTTGCAAGTGGGCAGTTATCCTATTATATTGTTGAAAATGGGGAGTGTACTCCTACTGACTTTTCTTTGCCTGAAGAACAATGGAATACTCAGCATTTAACTGATAAACAATGTTATGACGAATATTCAAATTATCCATACATATTGCTTTTGCCAGGTGTTGGTGAACCGGAGTTTTATCTGGATCATGCTATAATTTATATCGATGAAAATTATAACCTCTATGATTGTAAACTTGCAATAGAATGAGAGTTACATTGAAAATGAATCGTATGGAATGAGAGTGGTCTTGAATGATATTTGTATTGGATATTGACTGATTGAGATATGAGTGAATAGGTTTATATTTTTATATTTTTATTATTTATTTTTATACGTTATGTTTTGTTTTTATGTTTTGTAATGGGTGAGATATATGGAAGAAAAAATGATTGATTCAATCTTAAATGAAATTAACCTTGCAAAGGAAGGAGGTTACTCCTATAAAGAGTTGAAAGAGTATGTTCCCAACCATAATAAGAAACATGAACTTCTATTTTTCATCAAACCAGAGGTAACTTTGCGTGAAAGGGATGTTAATATTAAAGAAGTATTACAATTAATTTCAGACAAGTTTAATGAATATGATGTTTCAGTTGATTCGGTTTCAGTTTTGGGGGCCGGGTATCTCAATAAATATGATATTATTGCTCAGCATTATGGTGTGATTAACGAGCTTGCAACAAAAGGCAAGGATGCATTGTCAGAACCTGCAAAACAGAAATTTAAAGAGATTTACGGCAAAGATATTGATGATGTTGAAGTTCTTGGCGGTTTTGAGTTTATTAAGAAATATCCATATTTTAATTCTAAATCCTTGGGTGTTATATGGGAAACTAAAGGCAATAATAAGCTTGCAAGTGGAACGTATGTAAGCGAGTTTAAAGTTGATGAGGGGTATGTTTATGTAATTTGCGGGTTCCATCCCAATCAGATAAGTCATTATACAAATGATGGAAGATCAATCGTAGCAATGGCAATTTCCTCTGATTATGATTGGAAAGTCCTTCGTGACAACATGGTCGGGTTTACCAAAGCGTTTGAAGCTTATAAGGGTAGTATCA
>CAYOKY010000108.1:0-3635 GCA_964404695.1 Microcaldota archaeon
TTGATTACCTTAATCTGATTGTCTGCACGGAAACCTATACCCACAGAGTCATAGCCCCTGTATTCCAAACGGACCAGGCCATTGAAAACCACATCAATACCATTAGATAATCCAATATAACCTATAATGCCACACATAAGAAAGATATTAGATATTAAACTTTATATTAGTTGTTACTAACATCTAAAATTAGTATTTATGACCCTTATCTTTAATAGGTTCACCAACTCTAACAAGAAAAGTATCCCTATAAACCCTGTGCCCGTCTTTAACCCCATACAATGATTTCGTCCTCAGAAACTTTAAATTCATTTTATGTAAAACAGAAGGGACAGCCTTTTTATCAGTAATATAAAGATCTATACCTTCTTTAAGGTCATCTACTTTTGAAACACTTACGTCTTTATATTCCAAAGCATAAATTAGTTTCTTTGACCAGTAAGGAATCTTAGAATGTTTACCGCGGATTTGAATTATTCCTTCAAAATAACCGCCCCGAATCTTAGCAATATGTTCTTCTAGAATAGGTTTTAACTGCACAACCAAATGACGTTTTAAGACAATTGCAGTTTCGTTTACGTCAATAGTAATTGTTAATTCCTGGGAATCAAGATTATATTCAACAGTTTCAAAATTACCCTTAACATAAGATGCAATAATCTTGTTAATATTTTCCATACTATTTTCAATCCACTTATTCCTATGCTTGATTTTATTTGTAACCTTGCCAATATTAATCTTAATTTTGGTTGGAAGTTTAATCTCAGGATTAAAACAATTAATACAAAGCGGACCAACAAACTGAGTATTATCTGAATGAGCACCGCACTTGGGACATACTTTCATGACATACTCTATGAAAGGCAAGAATTAAAAAGAATTGGAAAGGGAAAACATAAGGAAAATGAAAACATAAGGAAAAAGAAAACATAAGATTATCCTGAAAAGTAATGTGCAGGCATCCATACCTCATAAATCATAATAAGATGTTCATAATGACTAACAACCTGAGGGAAACGTTTTCTCAAATCATTAATAATAGTATTAAATCCCTGGTAATTCTTAACTGCAAATTCAAATTCTACTTCCCAGGGGGCCAAGCTTCTTATATAATACAATGAATTTGGATGAACACGCATCCATTCAAACAAGGAATTCTGATCCTTTTTTGATAACGTTTTGAAATAGATTATGGCCTTAAAAAATTCATAACCAATCTTATTAAAATCTACTGCGACCCTATACCCCAAAATTATGCCCAACTTTTCCAGTCTTTCAATACGACTTTTAACAGTGTTCGGAGTGGAATTCAATTGCTTTGCAATCTTAATGATTGAAGCGCGGGCATCATTTGCCAAAACAGTAATTATATTCTGATCCAGCGAATCAATCTTATTATCAACCACTTCGCCAGCAAAAACAACATACGATGCTTTGGTTCCCTTAATCAAAAATTTCTTATTATATTGATGAGTATCAACCATAAGCCCAAGAACCTTTTCAACAATCAAATGCTCAAACTTTGAAAGCAGGACATTTATTTCATTATAATAATCAATAATATTTTTTGATAAATAACCAAACGCACAATCAAATGCACCGTCTGAAATGCCAAACCAATATATCTCTTTTTTGGTTTTTAGATATTCAAAAAACTTCTCACGCTCCCCAGGAATATTTTTTAAGCGTAAATAAACTTTAAAGAAATAATAACCCATCTTGTTCGGGTTAATTGAAGTTATAAAACCAGTAATCACACCTTTGCGCACTAGTTCTTTAATCCTGTATTTGACAGCTTCACGTGAACGGCCTACCAATTTTCCAAGCTTTGTATCACTAACCCTGCAATTCTTATCAAATTCTGTAATTATTTTTCGATCAATTAGATCAAGACTTATTTCCTGATTTAAATCTGTCATTATGACCATAATGATAAGAAAATGTTATAAATACTTCCTAAACGGTCAAAAAATGATAAAAACATTAATATACTTGTTTTGTTATATTAAGTAACAAAAGATGTTGGGAGGAGTTGTACAATGTGTGAGACATATGAAAAACTAAACAAGGGATGGAAAAATACATGCAAAATTGTATTAGGTGACGAGATAGGCGAGCTTAAAGGTTATGAGAAATGGCTAAGTGAATATATCAATAAACCCAGGGTTGAGAAATCAAACATATCTAACAAAGACATATACCTAAACGAGAATGCTTATTGTAAAAACGCAAAATATATGGCATTTGATGAGATAAATTATAAAAAGAAATTTGAACCATTGAACATTAATGAAATTAAAGATATTGATTTTATAGTTCAAGCAGTAAAAGAAAGGATATATTATACGGGAAACGTTGTCTTGGGCAATTCACAAAACATTGAAAAAAGTGCAAGCGTGATTGACTGTTTCAACATATATAATTCCAATAGTGTTTCCGACTCAAAATACATCGCATTCGGAGACACAGTAAGAAAATGCCAATATATTTTTGGAGCAGCTCCGGATGCAGAATCAAGTTATTCAATTCGTTGTGTAGACGGCCTGCAACGCAATCGAGGTTTTGAAAGTTATATTGCATATTGGTCAGACGACTGCTACTATTCATCACACATAACAGGATGCTCAAACGTAATCTTTTGTTTCGGCGCAACAGGCAAAAGAAATGCGATTGGGAACCTTGAACTGCCAAAACAAAAATATCAGGCAATCAAAACCAGATTATTAGAACAGATCCGCTCAGAATTGAAACAAAATAAAAGAATATTTTCCATTTTTGATTTGATAGAAAATGCCCAACAGTTTGACATAGAATTAGATACCAAAATTGAAACTGAACAATTTGACAAAGAACCTATTGAAAAGGCATTCACACAAACATGTAAAGTTGTGCTCAAAAAACCATTAACTGAAATTGATTCTTATAAACATTTTCTCAATAAACATGTGCGCCCGGTTTACACTTTGAAATCATCATTAGGCGGACAACAAGTATTGGCCCCCGAAATATTTTATCGTGTAAGAAACATAAACCCAAAACTCTGCAATCGTACTGTAACTGAAGATGAAATATTAGCAATTGGACGTACACAGATTAAACCTGAAGACGCTGAAAACGTTACATTAAACCTGGAAAAGCTCAGTCAAACACTTAGAAATATAGCATTTTATACTCCAAAAATCAGTGCAGGCAATAATAAAAATCTTAAACGCACCACATTGGTTTTGAATGCCATGGATTGTTATGAAGGTTCAGCATACATGCATTGCAAACGCTGTGCATACGACTTCTGGCCAAGGGAATCTGAATACATATTCGGATCAAACACTACATGGACATCATCTTTCTGCATCAATTCATATTACTCAAAAAAACTTACAAGATGCATGGAAGTAGATTCCTGTGAATCGTGCAGTGACCTGTATTATTCGCACAATTGCGAAAACGTGCATGATTCTATGTTTTGTTTTAATTCTAAAAATATTAGAAATGCGATTGGCAACGTTGCGCTGACAACACCAGATTACATGAGAATCAAGAAAATGATTGTCCAACAGTTGGCAGATGAACTTGAAACAAAAAAAGATTTGAAATGGGACATTTACAATGTTGGATGTTAAGGGATGAAGATATAC
>CAYOKY010000109.1:0-3627 GCA_964404695.1 Microcaldota archaeon
TTATCTGCATCTGAATAATCTCCGGTTTTGGTTCCATAAATATAAGAAATTCTTCCTTGATTTTCCATATCAGCAACTTTATAACTATAATCTCCAGTGCTTGTTAATGTTAATTTTTGGTCATCATATTCGTTAAGATCATTTATCGTTGCAGAATTGTCGCTTCCATTGATAACTGTATACGAGCTTACATTATCACGTGCATAGCTATAATCATATGACATATTTGCTCGAATAGTAGTAATTTCCCCTCCAGCAATTTTATATTCGGGATTTTCGGTTGCGTTTTCTGTATGATTTCCTTGAAAATTTGTTTCTGAAAAATTAGCAGCTCCAGTCGCTCCATAAATATTATTATGAAGATTTGAAAAATCCATGCGCATGTGTTCGAACTCTAAGTCTCCAGAATCAACTTCGGGCTCTTCGTACCACACATTAGGCGCTCCAGGTTGATAGGTCCCTAAACCCATGGTTTCATTTTCTTGGGAAATCTCGTCTGATCCGGTCTCTAAGGTCCCATACACAGACATTTCTAAATCATCTTCATCTGTAAGCTTATCACTGGCCAAACCATAATCTAGATGTGCAATTGTTTGAATAATGATTAATCCAATAAAAACAGCGCCAATGATTCCAATCTTTCTTTTTGATGTAATTAACATAATTTAAACCCCCATGAATGCGAAAAATAATAATATATTTGAACAATTGAATAAAATGTGAACTGCTACTGCTGGTTTCCAACCCCATTTAAAATATATAAAACCAAACCATACAAAACCAGCAAAATAATAGACTCCTAACCCAGAAGTCCAAAATAAAATATAATCTACCCTCCCTAAATTAACTATGCTATGAACTGAAGCAGCGAAAAAGGCCGGAATGAGTATGCCAAAAATAACTAATATAACTGCGCTTCCTGCGCGTCCAAAAATGCTTTTATCGCTAATAATGGCAACATCGCGCTCATTTTTTAATACCTCAATAGCCTCTTTAGTCTCCTCTAAATCGGTTTGGGTATCTTGAAGGTCTTTTATTGTCTTTTCACGCACAGCTTTAATTTTTATTAGTTGATTTGTTATTTTTCGTTTCTCAAGATTTTCTGAGCGTGTTAAAGAAGATTCTAACTGAACAATATCTGTATCTAGAATTGCCAAATCGGTTTTATGATTTGTTTCAAATGTTTCATATATTTTAATTTTAGATTCATTATCTTGTAGTTTAGCTATACGGTCCTCTTCATACCCTCTGTCGAGATTTTCTTTTGTATAACTCTGAAGAAAAGTAGCAACAATAGAGCCACAAAACACTGTGAAAAACAACGTTTCCGCTGGACCAACATATAATGTTTGTTCTAAAAGATAGGCTAAACCAGCACTTACATCAAGTCCTTGTGCAGAATACGCATCCATTATCTTCCTGGCAAAAAATAAGCGTGTTAAAAGCCATAAGCCAAAATAACCATAAACAGTCCCTTTTATTGTTTGGTTCACGTTCGAGCGTTTATAATAAAACTTATCACTTAACAGCATTAACAGAAGTGGAACCATGGCCATGGGCAAGTATACTGCAAAAAATCCAATATAGCGCCACATTAATGAAGAATCAAAAGAATTTTGAAAATAATTTGAATAGCTAAGAAAAATAATAAAAGATCCTCCGATTAATGCTATGAAAACGATTAAAATCGAGAAATCTATCGTTGGATGGAATTTTCTCTCAGTTCGAGTTTTTTTGAAATAAGCAGGATCAGCTTTATATTGGCATTCAGTACAGAGAAGTGAGATTTGTTCTACCTGTTCTTTTTGTTTTAAGGTTTTTTTAGGAATCGTTTCTAATAATTCTATATCAGGAGAACCACACTCTGGACAAATATAATCAGATGATAATTTTGTAATCCAGATTTCTATTCGTTCTGCGCGCTCCTCATTAAGAAAAACAAAATAGGTAATTGCGCACATAATTATTGCGAAAATCGGTAGTAGATCTGATATTGTTAAGACTACATTAGTATAATTAAGGGAATTATAAGTGGTAATGCCTGAATTGCTCGCATCGAAAAATAGTTCTGTTGATTTCATGGGAAGGTCTGGAAGAAGTCCCATAGTAATCAAGTCGACAAGCTCATAAAGGAGCATTGGAAGCCCGAATATGATCGCTCCTAATAGCGTATAAAAGTCTAATACTGATTTTGTCATTCCATTAAGTCCGATTCCAGCTATTTCAAAAATAGAGAAAAGAAAAATTGTAAACCCCACGGTAATTAATAATCTAGCGAATGCTGTTGCTGCTTTATTGGCATTTCCCTTATATGCTGCCCAGATTACAAGTATAAGAAGAAACACAGGTATTGCAATAACTGCTATTCCTACAAGACTGATGAAATAATCTATTGCTTTTAATACCGCATAAATACTTGATCCTGAACTGGCGCTCGATTCATAAGGTGAATGCGTTCGAGCATCAAAAATGAACGCATTAGTAGGTAGTAAGAATGAAAAAAATAAACACATGAAGAAAACGTGTACATTAAAACTATCATATTTTGAACTATAAATGATAGAGAGACAAATAACAGGAAAAATAAAACTGAAAAATTTAAATCCCAGCGGTAAAAGAGGATACATAACAACTCCAAAAACAACTCCAATAAGGGCCCAGTCCTTCTTTTCAAGCTCTCCCTTATTTAATTGTTCCATTACATTCTGATTAAAGTTGATAGTTGACATAATCCTTTATTTAGCCCGCTGTTGTTTGATAAGTAAAATAATTATTGTTGAAATTAGAAAAAATTAATTTCCAATTACATTACAATTGGAAAGATTTGTGTGTAGAATAGATATAAAAATCCAGTAGTTACTACGCCTTTTAGAATCGCTTTGATTTGTTCAGTGCCTTCTTCAGCAAAGTTAACTTGAAAAATAATCAGTGCTAAGGAAGCGACAGCCATAATAACCACTGCGGAATTAGTAATTAACTGAAAGTTAATACCTAAAGCGAAGTCACCAGCATCAAATGCAACCCATGCATTATTTCCAGCATCAAAACCTACTACTGAACCAGCAATAAACATACAGACAATCAGAACTAACCAGTTCAGAAGAAACATTTTTATACTTGCCCACGCCTCATTGATAATGAAGAGTGAAGAACTGGAAGCAATACCAAGTGAAAGGATCATCAAAGTCCGTTTGGTCCACGCATTTGCAAATCCAACAGATCCGGCACCAAACCAGAAGTATGCAAATAGATTAAATCCTATGAATAATGCTACTATAGAAAGAATCATATCAAGTAAGTTGAGTTTCCAGCTTTTTTCTTTACTCTTACGCCTATTTCTATTTTTTCGGAATATTCCCATTTTTTTTCCTCCATTTTTTTTTTATTTTTTGAACTATTTTTAGTAAATTTGATCTTTAATTAAACAATATATAATTAGCTATTTAAAACCTCTTATTTATAATGATCAATTTTCAGCACTTTTATATATTTACTAAATAATGTTTAACGTAACAACGTAATTTTTTAAAAAATGGTGGAAATAGTGCGAATATGTTTTTCTTTTTCTCTTTTAATGCATACCTAAAAACAATCCTTTTATAATCCCACTCTACCGCACTTCTAGCC
>CAYOKY010000110.1:0-3619 GCA_964404695.1 Microcaldota archaeon
ATTCCGAGCTTTTGAAACTTTATCCTGATTATGGTTTCCTTGGGGAAGAGACAGTTTTTCAAAGTAAAAAAGAGTATAACTGGTTTGTTGATCCTATTGACGGCACAACCAATTTTACTTTGCATAACCCTTTTTTTAATATATCTGTTGCCCTTGTAAAAGGTAATGAGCCGGTTTGGGGTATTGTTCATGTTCCTATGACTAATGAGATTTATCTTGCTGAAAAAGGTAAAGGTTCATTTTTGATACATGGTGATGATCGTATTAAACTTGGCATGGTTGATGTTCCTTTGGAAAAGTCAATATTAGGATATTGTCATAAAGGTAATATTGAACAGGTTATTATAGTATATAATATTTTGAAGCCCAAGGTTCGTGATATTCGTAAATTTGGGGCATCAGCATTAGAATTGTCTTTAACATCTGCCGGTCTGCTTCAGGGGTTTGTAATGATTAATTCCAGGCCCTGGGACATTGCTGCAGGCATCTTATTGGTTAAGGAATCTGGTGGGGTTGTAACAGATTTTAAAGGTAAGGACATTGATATTTTTAGTGATTCTAATCTTTTAGCAGCTTCAAAGTTTAATCATTCTGAGCTACTCAATATTTTAAAGGATATTTGATATTAATATTAAAGGGGTGATTGTTTGTTTGGGAAAGAAATAAATAAAGTAAAGATTTTGAATGAGCATTTTAATGAAACCGGTGAACTTACAATATTTGAAAATGGTTTTATAATGAAAACTGACAAGTTGAATGTTCAAGGAGGTTTTAATTATATCAAGGACATGCAATCCGAGGGAGGACTTGCTTTGGGTCGTATTATGGTTTATTTTCATGTTTTTGATGCCATGGGAGATGGATATAAATTAAGAATTGCAATGCCTGAACAATCCTATTTGATACTTAAGAATAAATGGGAAAAAGCATTGGAATGAAGTTACAACATTTAAATAGGGCTAAGGCATTTATTATTTCTTTTTAGTATACCCTCTTTTAAGTTTTGAATAGGGTATTGAATTATATCCTTTACTTCTTAGCAGGTTGGCAAAGTATATGTCATCTCCGTGTGTAGTTAATATCATTTCCGGATTAACCTGTTCAACATATTCTATCAATTCTCTTTGGTCAGAATGGTCGCTTATTGCAAATGCATAGTCATATTTCCATAATGCCCATGGTTGTGCTGTAACACCTATTGTTAAAACTTTTTCATTTAATGCTACTGACAGGTTTGTAGCAAATTCCCTGTTGACTTTCTTAGGGGGCAATATTGCTACATATTCACCTTTTAGCATGTCTTTACTTTCATCTGAACCGGCAACTACTTGATCTAAGTTATCATATTGGTTTAACCTGTTGATTTTTTCTGTTACTATGGGAGTTATGCCTTCCTCATTTAATATTTTTGTTATTTCCTGTGCTTTCCCAACTTCATAAGCTGCAATTATTTTTATGCCCTTGTTTTTTAGGCATTTCCTGAAACTTTCGTAAACTTCCTCGTAAGGGGGATGTGTTGAACGTGCATAAGTACTTTCAATTATTAAATAATCACAATCTATAATCTCTGCTCCTTTAATGCCAAATCTAGGGGATAATCTTAAATCGCCGGTATAACCTATCCTGCCCTGTTCAGTATTTATTGTTATCTGTTTTGAACCGATTATATGGCCTGCGTTGTATAAAGTTATACCTTTTGGGGGAGGGTCCGGTTGTTTGTTATAAATAATTTCACTTGTAAAATTGCTGGATATTAATTTTCGTGTTTTAAGTTTTTTGGTATGGTCACTATGTGCATGTGATGTAAACAAATAATCTCCGTATTTGGATTCTAAACCTACCATTGATTGTTCTAATTGTATGTACCCATAACCCAGGTTACTTGGTAATGTCAGTAACGTTTGCATTTGGCTCTCCTATACTTTTTTTGTTATAGTGTTTCTGACTTATTCATTAATGTTCCTAAACATGCCTTCAATTGAATCTAATTGTTTGTTTACCCTTTGCATTAGTTGTCTTATAGCTGCTAGTTCATAATTCATATTTTGCATGGCTATTGTTTTGTCATCTTTGTTGTCATTGTTTTGAATAATTGGTTTAGAATAAATTTCCTGTTTTATACTTTTAGTGCTTTCAACGATCTTATTTTTCTGTTTGATCTTTTCTTCTTTCTTTTCGTGTTTCATCTCTTTCCGTGCCTCTTTAATCCATCCCTTAACAGTGTTTGTATTACTGTATTTTCCTTGTCCGGTTTTTTCCTGTACATAGTTCTTAAGTTCTTTGATTTCGTCGTCTTTTATTGGTCCTTCATGTTTTTTGAGGAATTTCTTAACTGCATTTACAATTTCCATTATTACCACCTTTTAAACATCAAAACCGTCAAAACTTTATTTATAATGCTTCCTATTTTGAGTTTAGCTATCGTCGTAGTTTAATAATTAGTTTTTATTAATTTTTGTCATATTTGACTAGTTTAAAACACTCTATTCTGTCGGGTAACTTATATTTGGTAATTTATCTTCTGTAAATTATATTTGATTTTAAATGAGAATTTATAAAGAAGTGCAGGGGATGAGATTTGAACTCATGTAGGCCTAAGCCACTGGATCCTAAATCCAGCGCGTTTGACCGTGCTCCGCCACCCCTGCAATTTTTTTGGTGGTGGACTAAAAAACAAACCGATAAGGTTTTCTGTCTTCGCCACCTCTGCATTGTTTGGTGTTTGGTTTTGATTTATATAAATTTTATTCTATAAATTATATTATACAAACCATTTTAAAAGTTTATTCAGTAATTTATGTGGTGAAGATTATGAAATTTATATGTTTTGCATTGTTGGGTATATCTTTAATTTTATTAATGGGTTGTTGTGACCTGACTACTTTGTTTCAAAATGAATCTGGGTATATATTAAATGATAGTGATGATGATTTTAATGCTAATACAGGTGCTAATGATATTAATGATACTGATGCTAATGATACAGATCTGAATGATGATATTATTTATAATGATTATACGCCTTTGGAAGATGTTGTTGATGACATTGAAGATTTATCAGATGGTTCAGAATCCCCTGCATATCTTTCAAACGGTCAATTTGTATGTCTGGATGAATACCGGGACGACTATTTAATGAAACAGGACCCATACTATTGTATTACTAAGACTGTAAGTCATACGTTAAACATTACATTGTGTGAATTTATTCCTTTGAATGAATCTGATAGTTTAAAGAGATGCATACGTGTTGTTGCGGCATCATATGCTCCAAGCAAAGAATGGTGCAGTGATAATTTATACCGCAATGAATCTATTGACATGTGCATTAAAATGATGTTGGCAGGACATAAATATGGTTCCTATTAGGTGTTTGATTGGAGATTTGTACAGTCATTTATTTAATTTTTATTGTTATAATAGGATTGCAGTTTATATTAACAGTATTTTTGGGCATTGTAAAATTAGGCAATTTTATATTATCTTTGGTCAATAAGAAAGATTAGGATAATAAAAATGATTGATAAGTGATTATATGATAAAATCTATATTAAAATTGATCCGGTTTGAGCATGGCTTAATGCTTTCTCTTGCAGTGTTAGTTTCAATATTCTTAACT
>CAYOKY010000111.1:0-3616 GCA_964404695.1 Microcaldota archaeon
TGTTTATGCTGAAGGATTAAAGGTTGATATTCCTCTGGTTTTTGGACGGTTGCGCGGTTTGGACACTGTTCATTCAATTCCTTTATTATACACTTCAAACATACCAGTTATTTTAACAGCTGCATTATTGATGAATGTTACAATTATTGCAGGATTGTTTCCAATAGTTGATACAAACCAATTGGGTGACGCGCCAAGTGATTTTATTGAAAAAGTGGTATGGACAGCCGAAAAAAGTCCGTTATCATTATTTGTGTATAACAGCGGTGCGATTGTTAAAGATGAAAACGGTAAAGTGGTGCAGGAAACGAAAAATTTTGACGATGGTTTGCTTTATTTGTTAACCCCAGGTAGCATTATACCCAACTATAATCAGGATCTTGGCGAACATATTGGTAATCTATTTACCGGATCAACACCACAGTTGCATATACCCAACATTATTCATTTGTTTATTTACATTTTGGCTTATATGTTATTTTCTATAATGTTTGGTATGTTTTGGGTTGAGACGTCTGGCATGACTTCTAAGGATGTATCAAAACAATTGTTCCAATATGGTTTGCATATACCTGGCATGAGGAGAGATCCAAGGTTAATTGAAAGGACGTTAGATAAGTATATACCTACTATTACAATCATGGGTGCTGCTTTTGTTGGGTTGCTTGCATCGGTTGCTAACATTGCAGGTGCTTTGGGTACTGGAACGGGTATTTTGTTAACGGTTATGATTTTACATAGGTTATATCAGCAACTTGACCAGATGGGTGCATTCAGATTTGTACCTTTCCTTGGTACATTATTAGGGGGTAAATAATATGATCTTAATATTAGGAGTGCCTGGTGCTGGTAAAAGTACAGTTATGAAATCTGTTTTAAGTGATAAGGATTTATCTGAAAAATATGTCAGGGTTTCGTATGGCGATTACTTAGAAAAGGAAGGCATTGATAGAGATAAGTTTAGGTCTTATTCTATTGACGAACAGCAGGAATTTCAAAAGAAGGTTTTCCCACAGATTTTAAAAATTGAAACAAATGGCAAAGAAATTATTCTTGATACGCATGCGTATATTAGGACTTTAGAAGGTTTTTTGCCTGGTCTACCCTCATTTTCTGGGCTGGATCCGCGAAGAATAATTTTATTTAATGCTTCAACTGATGAAATTCAAAAAAGAATAATGAATGACCCTTCCAGAGACAGGTCAGATTTTATTAAGAATATTGATTTTGTAAGGGACTTTGCTAAGAGATATTCTGTGGCATATTCAGTTTATTATTCGTCACCATTAACTATTATTGACAATTCCGGAAACCCGGAGATTGCTGTTGAACAGGTTAAAACATTATTACGAAAATGGTGTGAAGGTAAAACATAATATAAGTATGATTGAATTAATATTATTGAATTTGATAATGAAGATTGATAAAATAATGTGATTGTAAATAATATGTTTGTATGTTAGGTGTGGATTATGATTGATTTAGATGTTGCAGTAATGTTAGGAGTTCCAATATGGGCATATTTAATTATATTATCTTGTGCATACATTTTTGTTGTCATTTCTATTAATCATAAGTGGGGTGCGCGCAAGGAAATGCGTTCACTGAATAAAAAGATGAAAGAGATACAAAAGGATATGACTAATGCAAGCAAGACTAATGATAAGATTGCATTATCACGGCTTCAGGCTGAACAAATGACTTTAATGAGTAAACTTAGTAAAAATATGTTTCGTTCAATGGTGCCAATGTTGGTTATCCTGCCGTTGGTAGGTGTATTGTATTCACATGTCCAGATTACCTATGGTATGGTTTATTATCAACTGCCGTTTGGTGTGCCTTTTATTCATGAAAATGTTATTTATAGTATTACAGCATTTTTGATTTTTCTTTTGTTTGTAATGAGCTTTGCAGCCAATACAATATTTTACAAAGTGTTAGATATTCTAAAAAATGATGAAATCAAATATACTGGGAAAAAAGATGAGGTGATTATATGACTAAACCTATGAACAGGTCAAATTCAAGACGAAAAAAGTATGTTAGAACCCCTGGAGGGGAAACTAAAGAAACATATAGTAAAAGAAAGAAAACCAAGAAACATTATAGCGCAATTTCACATGTGAGATTGAAAGGTGTAAGCAGTGATTCTAAAGCTGCCAGGTCAACAAGAACACCGTCCAGGATGTATGGTGGGCATTTAAGTCCTGATGAACTTAAGATTGTTCTTAAATATGCGAATAGAGTTGAACTTGGAATGCTTAAGATGGACGATGTTGAAATCCGTTACAGAAAATATGTTAAACAAATGTTGAAAGAGTAAACATCCTAACATGGTGAGATATATATGGCTAAGAAAGGACGAGTTATTGCAGTAGTTGGGTTTACAGGTAGTGGTAAGGATTATACTGCGGCACGTATTGCGGAAGAGAGAAAAGGATTTACACATATTGATCTGACATTCAAAACTTTTGCAGAACGTGAAGGGTTCAAGGATGTTTTAGAGTTTCAGAAAGTTGTATCAAATGCAAAGAATGGTATTTTCAATGATGAAAGTCACAGGAAATTTGCAAACTTTGATTTTGTGTTTGATGCTGAACTGATTAAAACCGTGCAGTTTGAATTGGACAATGGCAATAATGTTGTTTTAAGTACTTGGCTTGGTCCATGGCTTGATATTGTATCCGAAAAGTTGGTTGAACTTGGGATGCTTGACAAGGCTTTATCAATAGATTTCAAAGTTTTCCTTGAAGCTCCACTTGAAATGAGAGCAGAAAGCATTATGGATGGCAGGACTGATGCAAAGGGAACGTTGGATGATAATATTAAATATGTCCAGCAAAAAGATCAGAACAATTTTGGCAGGTATATTGCTGTGTATGATATTGATATCCAAGATCCTAGTGGTTTTGATTTGATAATTGACACTGCAGAATATGATGATACCAAACAAAAGTTTGTTAATTTAGATGTAATTGCTGATATACTTGAAGCGTTTGATGGAAAGTGTAATTCTAGCGATGAGAATTGAGGTGAATGATATGGCAAAGATTATAGAAGTAGGTAAAGTTTGTATTAAACTTGCAGGCAGAGATGCAGGCAAACCAGTTGTTATTACTAAGGTTATTGATAACAATTTCGTAATGATAAAATCTGGTATGAGAAAGAAAGGTACCAAAGACAGAAAATGTGCAATTAAACATTTGGAACCTACCCTTCATAAGGTTGATCCTTTAAAGGAAACTGATCTCAATAAGGTTTTAGGTCTGTAAGTGGTTGAATGAAAAGTAACGAGATTAAATTTTTTTTAAAAAATAATCTTTTTCTTCTTTTAATTATTATTTACAGTTTGGCTATGCTTTCAGTTTTAGCCTTTATTTTTGTTGGTCCTGTTGTTTATAATGAAGATGCAGGTATGGGCCAGATATTTTATGATGTTGCGGAGCCGACGTGTCATCAGTTAACTCAAAGGTCATTTTGTTATTATTATGACAGCAATGATAATTTTGTTAGTATTGACAATTGTCTTCCGGAAATGCCAAGGATTTATACTAAAAGCATCGTCGTGCAAAAAGATGATTTGCTAGGTTATAAACTGCCAGTGTGTTCACGTTGT
>CAYOKY010000112.1:0-3588 GCA_964404695.1 Microcaldota archaeon
ATCACTTAGGAGATACCTTTCAATCTTAGGTAAACCTACAAAATCATTTTTCAATTGTTCAATATATTTATTAAAATAAGGGTCACTACTCTGGGCAAAAGATATTGAATTTGATCTCAAATCATAATTTACAAAATTAGCAAACATGTAGAAAACAATTTTCTTTTTAGGATTTGCCCACGTCATATTTTGTAAAGTATTTATATATAGTGTACTAATAATCTTTGTATCATACTTTAAACCATTATGGGTTAAATAATTATAAAAATTTTGAAAGTCATCAAAACTATGGACATTAATATTAAGATCAGACATTACTACAATACTTGAAGCAAAATCAAAACAGTCATGTCTACTCCTTACATAACGGCCAGGATCAAACAAATCAAACTTTGACCCATAAAACGCTACAGACGCCAAAAACGCCCGTTGGGTTTCAGTCAATGCCATTCCTTTTTCTTCATCAGACAGGTTACTATCCAACACATCACCAACATGATTTTCAAAATGTGACATCACCTGTGAAAGATCAGAAAACATTGACAAATATTTTGTTACTTCTTCAGACATTAAATTCTTTGACATGTCAAGAATTAAGCCAGATTGAAATGAATACATGTTTTGTAAAAAAAGGTTGGAAGCACCATTAACCCAATCACTATCATAATCAGATACCTTAAAACTGGAAAATGTTCCAATTTTCAATGTGTCAGGTGTTTCAGTATTAAACAAAATGCTCAAAGAAGCTATCTTAGAATTCTCTTTACCTTTTGCATCAATAAAATTATCGCGTAATGACTGCAAAAGAGGGATTATATCCTGTGTATCTTTGGCACCCTGTGAACCCCAAAATTTAGTTATATGTGAAATCAAATTATCATAATCTTCTGCCCTGAGATATTTTTTAGACAATAAATCCTGCTTAGGTAAAACAGAATAAACTAAAGGAGTAAGAAAAACCTTGGAAAAATTGTTTTGTACAACGTCCATTAAATCATTTAAATAAACTAAATTATTTTCAACAAGATAATCCTTTAATTGCTGGTAATTATCAAAATTCAAATCCATTTGTTTTATTGAACGAGACATATAAGTGGACAAAGAACGATATAATAAAACCGTTTTCCTAGAGGTATCAAGGTCTTCCTCAGAAGAACCGTAAAACATATTATGCATATGCGCAAAAGAATCCAATCTGTCAGAATTGAAAAAATCATTGCCCACGCGTTGTTCTAAATAGATGGAATAAAACCTGTTGAATTCCAGAGGATTACCTATGAAAACGTTTTTTAAATCGTTTAATATTTCTTCACTGAACAATCCATGTTCAACAAAACCATTTAAAAAATTATTAAACTCATTCATAAAAGGATCATACATAGATAAATATGCTTCAATTAATTCTTGATTGTTTTTTGATAAGTAATCAGAAAATATCGTTTTAATTTTCTTATCTTTTTTAAGAAACGTGAAGAAGTCATTCCCTAGATTAGTTACCTTACGATTTTCAGATAACGCTTCCTTTAAAAGTTCCAAATCACTTTCAGTCAACCCTTTCTTTAACAAAGTTAAATTATTTACTCCCAATGTATCAAAAGAACGGGCACCAAAAGAGGAAATGTATAAAGAATACAATAATCCTTTTCTAATTTTATTGTTGTAAGGTTCTGACAAAGCATCAGGAATTGCAAAATCAATAACCTTAAAATCTCCAAGTGACACAAAAAATCTTTTAAATTTGGACATATCCTGTTTCAAAGACCCATAATAATCATTAAACTGACTATCAAACTTTTTACTAAAATTTGACAACAAAAACAAAGACATTGAAGGAGAAAACTCTATCTTATTCCTATCAATTGAACTAAATACGTTAAAAGAACGAATAACGTTGTTCGGGTCATCGGAGATTATTAAACTTAAAATAAAATGTTTTTTCAAAGTATTAAACTCCTTTGATTCTTTCACTTGAAAACCTGATGAAAACTGAGAAAATATATTGTTCAGTTTTGAATAACTATCAGTAGCAGTGGAATACTCCTCACTTTTGAAAAAATCAAACAGGTTAACAAAAAAGAATGAATCATCAGTCAGGGATTCAAAAGTAAACCCGGAAAATTTATTCTTAAGTATCTCATTTGAAGAAGAATTCAAAGAACTTAATCTCTGGTTCAATCCATCAAGAAAAGTATTCGGACCAAGAGAATGTGAAACGATTGAATCATGAACATAGGAATACACGACATCCCTTATTAAGTCATAATCAGCATCCAGCAAAGTTTCAGTATTGACATTTTCTAAAACAAAATGCAAAGTTTCAGATGATAAAAAAATAAATCTGAGCTTGTCAGATATATCCTGTGAATATTTTGAAGAAAGTTCCAAGGACTGTTGAAGATCTTTCAGGTTTGAGGGAGCATGTAAAACATTACTGTTGTCCATTAATTTAAAAATATAAAGAGGTTCGTAATCCTCAAACAGGTAATTAAGATTCTCCATTGCAGAATCACGAGTAGCAATATCCAGAATCACATTAGGTATTTCATGTTCAATAATTTCTTCTTTCTTCAAATTATACATTTAACTACACCACAATAAACTTATTTGTTTGATAGAAAATATGAAGATTCCCTAAGTTTTCCTAAAAATTGACGGTATGCAATCCTTTGGTCAACACTCATTAAATCATTATTTTCAATAGCGCCTGAAATCTCAAATAAACGATATAATTGTTCAAATGTATTTAAATTTGTTGACAAAATATCTGCTATCAAATAATCTCCATTGCCATCAATAACATGCAACTCCTGACCATTGGAAGGAGAAACCAATTCTACATCATGGTTCAAAACAGATTCAAATATCTTGAGAATTGAATCATACTTAGAATTATTTTCAAGCTTAATATCTGCTGATAAATATAAAAGAGAAATATTAACAGGATCAATCCCCTGCCTGTTCAAATAAGTCCATAACCCAATAAGATATGCGGGATCTTGAGGCAGTTTAAATTTTTCATTGTTTGTGCCAACAAGAGATATACCTTCTGCATTTTTGCCAATGAAATAATCCCCAGTCAAAATCAATTCAGGTAGTTTGGATAATAAATGATAAGGCAAATAATTTTTAGAGGTATTAACAACAAACATATAATCAACAAAAGAACCTTTGATATTGGAATTGAAAACATTGTCATTGAAAATAACATTGTCAACGTGATTAAACACAACTTCATTAGAATTCAACTTTGGCAAGGACTGCTTCACTTCAGACATGGGAACAACCCAACCATCCAGGTTTTCAGTTGTATCTGGTTTTTGAGCCAGGATTTTTGACCTTCGTAAATCATTAAAATTAAAAGAAAGTTCGGCAGGTTTAACCATACGCAAAACCTGTTCAATCTCATTTTTATTTATTGAATTATTAAGTTTAACAGACTTTCTCGAATTAAACTTAAGATTACGTTCAACATGGTTACGGGTCACCTCATTATTTTTTTGAACTAAGTTATTAGAAATAGTTCCAGCCTCATCATTAGAGATAAATTCATGTTGATTATTAGAAATAACTTCAGCTTCATTATCAGGA
>CAYOKY010000113.1:0-3558 GCA_964404695.1 Microcaldota archaeon
TTTTAGGTGTAATCCATCCATTCTGGAAATTAAACCCGTGTAATCGCTTTAAATCCACAGTTATCACATTTTCGTCTGTTCAAATTTCTGCACAAGACTTTCACATTTCTCAACAACTGTTTCCCATCTCCAGACTGGCATGATTTTGCATATAATCGAATTAACTTTTTCTTTTGAATGTTCAAAATCATAATCTGATTGAAAACTAAACAGTCGAGCAAGATCGTCTGGGTTGGTTATTCCGTTATTGAAATATTCACGGACAATTGCAATTCGCATATCATGTCCTTCGAGATCTTCGAGTTCCTGGGTTAATGCCCATTCAAATATAGGCCGAACTCCATTCGTAACCGCAGGAACAGTACTACAAACTGCATCCTTTTTAATTTCGGGAACTTCATATTCGGATAAGTCAATTATCCCAACTTCATAAGAATCAAACTCATGTACAAACTCACCATCAACAAATATACGGGACTGCCCACCGTTTTTCTTATTAATTGCAAAGGGCATTTTTACCAAATTACCGTATCCAGTTCTTTTGACAGTACACTGCTTCGGGAATAGTTCACACTTAATTCCGGCTTCTTTCATTATCATTTTCCCGAACATTTTCGCTTTATTTGCCTTCACCGGGTCAAGAAATAACCAAACATGGTATGAATGTGCACTCCCTGACGCCTCAAGCATGTATGGTATGTCCATAGAATCAAGATATGTGCACATTTTATCTTTGTCCATGTCCGCACTTTGTTGTACTTTGAGTATTTCCTCGTCGCTTGTGCCTGCTTTTATGTGTGCATCAATATCAAAGCATATCCATTTAACCTCATTCGCATTGTTCAGGGTATATGTTCCAATTGTAATCCTTCCATCCACATGATTCTGCAGCAACTTATCCGAGATATTCCCATGCACTTTGAAGTAAGATCCGTCTCTTCCCTGTTCCGCATATACATCAGAACGATTTATAAGAAGTTTGATAATTTCACATTGTAAATTTCTAGTATCAGTTTTTTGGTCAAATCTCCTTATACTATAAGTAATAAGGAGATTTGGCACTTTATCTGATACTAGATTTTTTAATTGAAAGTTAATGTTTTTGGGTTGTTTGTGTTTTGCAGCATCAAGCAACGCTGTCTTAAAATCTTTACATTTGATGACTGCTGGCATCGTAATGTTATGTTTTTTCATGATAACATTAACTTTTTTCTTCTGTCTGAGTGAATATTCGCCAATTTCAACCTTTCGACCGTATCCCCACGTCACTATATTTTTACACTGTTCCACATTACACCCCATTGCAAACACCAAACTTGGTACTTTCCCCGCAGGATCTTTGACTCTACTCCATGCCTGCCAAGTGTCACAATGCAAGGCTTCTTCCCGGAGAATTAAAGATTCCTTTTTTGTTTCGCAAATCGCATCAAATGAGTTCGTAGGTTTGTCTGCAACTCCAACTGCGATCATGACCCGTGCATCTGCAGAAACTCCCATCATTTCAGGGGATTTATAATAGGTAACTTGATGCGAATGATTGAACGCTTTTAAGTCATTTTCGAGATCATTCGCTTCGCGTATGCTAAGTGTAATAATGATACAATTCTCGTCTCCGTACATGTCAAGCAATGTCGTTATTCGTTCAAGGATTTCTTCTTTTTTGTTATACCTCGAATTTTTCCCAGTCACATGATATTTCTTAGTATCCGCAACAATCAACATTTTTGAATTTGTACTCATTGGATCTCCACCTTGCCCGAACGTCACGCTCCGTGGTCCTGTCGCCCCTAAGAAATATTGATCATAGTCGTGACTGCATATCGTTGCAGACGTTAATAATGTCCTTGCTGCCTTGTTTTGGATACTCATTACATATGATTTCAACATATTGTTGTACATCTGGTCAACCGCAACCATCATTATTTTTGCCTTACCTCTGTCCCTGACACCATGAATAACAACCCGCCCGCTCATAACAATGTTTAGTATTTTATACAGTTCCAATATATCACCAATTGACATATTGTATTTTTTCCGTTCAATTGTTAATTTTATGATTTCGCTATAGGTTGACATTATTATTTTCGTCTTCCCTTCATCGTCCCCGAAATCTTCACAATATTGGTTTTCAACAGTTTTGCTTAATTTGTGTCGATAATAGTTTTCATCAAACGTGTTGTTATACGTTTGTAAAATGGCGTTTTTAACATCTTCTTCATCTTTCAGCATTGAAAAGTTAGCAACCGTTTTTCGGATATGTTCAAAATCCACCATTACTGGAATATATTTTTCAGTACTCAACCATTTATCTTTTTTTGAATCGTTATATAAAACAAGTGAAGTTGCTTTCCCGTATTGGATTTCATGTATTTCATCAAATACGACATTGTGCATTTTTGCAAGTGTTTTTAATACGGTTTCTGCGGTCGTGTTAGGTCTGCTATTTGAGGCAAGCATCAGCGCAACTAGTTTTTGATATGTGATTGCAACTCCATCCACTTCGTTTTCTGCATGAAGTATTCTGGTTACTGGGCAAGTGTGATATTCATCACATTCGGTGCATTTCTCCGCAAGTGGTAATATAGGCAATTTTGCCAAATCTGGATATTCTTCACATAGTTCCTGATTCTTCACACACGCGTGGTTTGAAGGAATGTGAATTATGTCACATGTTTCATTATCTGAATATTTAATTGAATCTGCAATAACCGTTTTATCAGCAATCTTGTTTGTGGGCACCACTACCAAAAACTTCTCTTTCCTGTTAAGTGACTCTGCTACAAGTGCGGTTGTGCATCCTGCCCGTGTGGTTTTATGAACCAAAAAAGAACCCCGTTTGTTGGCATTGAGTAAATTATATGCAGTTGCAATCCGGTTATCTTGGTTCCCTCGCGGGATGATTAAGGATGCTTGGTGGTTTGATGCAGATTGTTTCATTCATTCCCCTTTAAATCGTTTCACTTCGCTTTCGGGAATTCGTCTCCATCCCCCCGATATTTCAATCACTTGTATCTGCCCTAAATTAATCCATCGGTGCACCGTCTGCCGGCTGACTCCGACAATTTCAGCAAAAGCCGATATTGTATATGAAATGTTTTTTTCATTCGTTTTGTTCATTCCTGTTCACCTGTCCTCATTTGTCGGTGTCGTCCTCATCTACAGTGTATGCCATGTGACAACCTCCGCAAAAATACGCAGTTCCGCCAGTACACCAAGGCATCTCTTCTAATTCTCCACTGTATCCACATTTTTCACAATCACAATGCACCATATTTTCACGTCTTTTTCTTGTCGGAGTCGTCTAGTCCTTTTTCTGGTGTAGCTGGATGTACTCTCCGGAACTGTTCATCAAGCATATGTGTTACAATTTCATCATTCAGTAGAAATCTTGCTTTTTCGTTTCGACCAACGTCTTGCGGTGTTTCAACCTGTACCAATACCCACATTCTTTTCATTTCACGTACATGCTCCTTTATTGCTTATTACAATATAGTACACTTTGATACTATATATATTTAAGTATTGTACAGGTTGCAATACATTATTTGTGTTCGTTCT
>CAYOKY010000114.1:0-3491 GCA_964404695.1 Microcaldota archaeon
ATCAAATCAGTCGGCAGAATTAAGAGTGATGTCGGTTTGCCAAGCCTTGAACAGAAATTAAAAGAAAATGATGAATTCAAGTTTTCATCAGACATTGTAATTGGTCATACCCGTTGGGCAACACATGGTATTCCTTCTGAACGTAATGCACATCCTCATCTTAGTCAGGATAAATCCTTTGCCATTGTTCATAATGGTATAATTGAAAATTATCACACCCTTCAAAAGGAATTAAAAAGCAAGGGTTACAATTTTGCAAGTGATACTGATAGTGAAATAATAGCTCATTTGATTGAATATTTTTATGATGGAGATTTTCTTGAAGCAGTTAAAAAAACGTTGACAAAGCTTGAAGGTGCCTATGCATTTATTGTTATTTCAAAGGATCATGACTATTTAATTGCGGCAAAGAATGGTTCTCCTTTATGTCTTGGAGTAGGGGAGAATGAATTAATTTTGTCATCTGATGAGACACCTTTTATTGGCAGGACAAAAAAGGTAATTTATCTTAATGATAAGGAATTGGTAGTTGCAAGAAAAGACGGGTATCAGGTGATAAACTTCCAGGGGTTAGACGTTGAGAAAGAGATAGACCTAGTGCCGTATGATATTGAATCTATAACCAAAAACGGTTACGATCATTTTATGTTAAAGGAAATCCATGAACAGCCCGAAACAATTAATCACGCATTCATATCACGTATTGATCATTTGGATACTATGCGTTTGGAAAATTTTCCAAATCTTCCTCAAAATATTAATAGGGTAATTTATCTGGCATGTGGTACAAGTTTCTATGCCGGGATCGTTGGGTCGTATATCACGGAAAGATATGCTCGTTTGGCGTCCAAAGTGGATTTTGCGTCAGAATTCATTTACCGCAACCCAGCAATTTTCAAGAATGATGTTTACATAGCAATCTCACAATCCGGTGAGACTGCAGACACCAAAGAAGCACTTAGAATAGTTAAAGACATTGGTGCTTATGTTGGTGGCATTGTTAATGTAGTAGGTTCACAGATTGCACGTTTGGTAGGCAAAGGTATGTATTTGCATGCAGGTCCGGAGATTGGAGTTGCTTCAACTAAAGCATTTACTTCTCAGATTGTTGCGCTTAATCTTTTTAACGTTCTTTTGGTTAATGATCCAAAATATAAAAGACAATTGGTTTTGGAAATGAAAAAACTGCCTTCGTTGGCATCTCAAGTGATTGATGACGTTGAACCTTATATTAAGAAGATTGCCCCTGAGATTTCAAAGTTTAGTGATTTTTTTTATATGGGTCGTGATATTAATTATCCTGTTGCAATGGAAGGTGCCTTGAAAATGAAAGAGGTCGCATATTTACACGCTGAAGGTTATTCTGCAGGTGAAATGAAGCATGGGCCCATTGCACTTATTGAGGATTCTTTATTATCAGTTTTTATTATAACTGGCGAACATAAAATTTGCATGAAAACTCTAAATAATCTTGTAGAAATCAAAGCGCGCAAAGGCAGGGTATTGGTTTTAACTGATAATATTGAAGAAGTTAAAAAGTATGTTGATGATAATGATTATATAATTTCCGTTCCAAAAACGTTACCTCAGTTAAGTCCGATTATTAATATTATTCCTTTGCAATTGTTGGCTTATTACGTTGCCAAGGAACTTGGTAGGGAGATTGACAAGCCACGAAATTTGGCTAAAAGTGTAACTGTGGAATAAAATATTAATTTAATAATTTAATGAAACATAAAGAATAATGAAACATAAAGAATAATGAAACATAAAGAAATATGTGTATAAATAAAATATGATGTCGTAAAGAAATATGATGAAGAGATGTGATAAAATGAAAGTAATAATATTTGCAGCAGGCATGGGTAAAAGGTTATGGCCATTAACTGCAATTTATCCTAAACCTTTTATTAAAGTGTTTTCCAAACCATTAATCAAATGGCAGATTGATTTTTTGATTATGCATGGTATCAAACCTGAAGACATAGGGGTGGTTATTAATCCTGAACATGTTGTTCCCGAACTGTATAATGAATATGTTCATAAAGAATTGGGCAAAGATATTCCTGTATCACAATTATTACAACAATGGGGCGTTCATCCAATCGCACAGAAACAAGCTTTAGGGACTGCTCATGCGTTGTGGCAATGCAGAGAATTCATTGGCAATGATGATTTTGGTGTGATGAATGGAGACCATTTTATTGGTCCTGAAGCTATTAAAACTTTAACTTCAGGTCATGGTCTTTATGCAGTAGATGTTGAGGATTTGTCACAGTTTGGTGCAATAGTTCATGAAGATAATAAACTTGTTCATATTCATGAAAAGAGTCAAAAAGGTTCAGGTCTTGCCAATCTGAACTTTGCTCATTTGCCTAATGAGTTTATTAATTATGCTAATCCCGATAAACTTACTAAGTCTCTGAGAGGAGAATTTGAAATTGTTGACAGTTTTATTAATTATTCAAAGGATTATGAATTTTTAGTTAAGCCTGTGACTCAGCATTTAATGGTTTCATATCCTTGGGATTTGATAATGCTTCATAAGAAATTATTGCCCAAATTTGTGAATAATCAATATGATTTGAAATGGTTGAATGATGACTTGGGAAAAGTTTTCGTGCAGGACGGTTCAATCGTTCATGAAACTGCTGAGATTAAGAATTCAACTGTGATTTCATGTTATGTTGGTCCAAATTCACGTGTTGGGCCATATGCTTATGTTAGGCATGCTTATCTTGAAGGGTTAAATCAAGTTGGGCCATCAGAGGTTAAGGTTTCAGTGTTAATGAAACGTGCCAATGCACCGCATTATAATCGTGTTGGTGATTCAGTGCTTTGTGAAGATGCAAATCTTGGCGGTGGTGCAAAGATAGCTAACCTTAGGTTTGATAATAAAAATATAATTGTCAAGACAATGAAAGGTGACATTGAAACTAAACGCAAGACAGGTTCTTTTATCGGTGCGCGAACCAAGGTGGGCATGAATGCTGGCATAAATTGTGGAACTTTAATTGCTCCGAATTCAAAGGTTATGCCTCTGCAATTTGTTAAAGATAATATCTGGTGATAATTGATTTACTATATTTTATGGTGATTAAATGTTTAGAAAGTATGATATACGCGGTGTTTACCCTGACGATGTTAATGAAATTAATTTTTACAGGATGGGTTTACTTCTCAAGCAATTCATGAGGGATAGAAATATTACTGAATTTAACCTTGCCCAGGATTACCGTGAGCATAGTGAATCTCTTGCAAATGCATTGGCCTTAAACACGAATGCAGTCCGCGTTGGTGTGATGCCCACACCTACAATTTGTTCAAATAAAGGTTTTAATGGCATAATTACTGCGTCGCACAACCCTTCTAATTACAATGGATTGAAACTGTTCCTTGATGGAGAATCTTTGTCAACATTCGGTCCTCATCTTAAAAAATATGTTGACAGGTTTGATGACTTTGTTTTTGATAATTCTGTTGATGTTAAG
>CAYOKY010000115.1:0-3490 GCA_964404695.1 Microcaldota archaeon
CTTTCAGCAGTAACATTGTATTTCATGAATTTTTTGTCTTGCCATGACTTGCTTTTTATCATGCTTGAAGTTAACAGTTTAATTCCGCCATGTTCAATCTCGCCTTTGTCAATCATTTTCTTGACTTTAACGCCTTTATTGGTTAATGACAGTTTAATGAATTCATGTTTTTTAACTATGATTAAACCGCGTTCAATCATTTCTTTTTTATCGGGCTTATATTGTTTAGGGAGTTCTTTAACTGTGCTGACTACTTTACCATTTTCAATTGTAATCCATCCCTTTTTCTTTGCCCATTGGATGCCTATCATTTTCTCTTCAGGTGTAAGTTCCTTAATGCCAATGCTTTTTTGGATTGCTTTCCCTGCTAACAAATATTCCGGAAAACCCTGTTCCATGTATATCTTGCCTTCTTTGGATAATGTCTGGTCATCTATTTTAACCTGTGAATGCACAGTTATCAGGCCTTTTGCGTTTAACCAGCCGATGGTTCTTTTAAGTGCGTCGCCACTAAGCTGGCATTTGATTTCGTTATCTTTATATTCTTGCTGATTCTTTAAGAAATTCAGTAGTATAATTTCGTATTCGTGCAGTTCCATTTTGTTCACCATTATTCTTTGGAATTGATTTTTTGCATTGCAACATATGACCCAACGATCGTTAATGCAATTATGATGACTGCCCATCCATCCTGTCCAGTTATAATGTCTATTATATTGTCCTGGATATTTCTAAAGAAGTCTGCCATTTCTTCATCCAACCGTTGTTCAATTGTGAAAACTATTGAAAACTTTGGAAGCAATGTTTCATCATCCCATTTGACTGATTCGATGTTATAAATTGGAAATGAATTCTGGTTTAAATTGTTGGGTGAAGGTTTAACGCTTTCCAGCATTATTCTTTTTGGAAATATGAATTCTATTACTGTGTTTTCAGGAGGGAAAAAGTCGCCTCCTTCATTTTTTTCAAACCTTATTGCATCAGCATTTAATATGTATTGCATTGTTCTTGGTTTACTTTTTCTGACAAAAAATACTCCTTTCATCTGGTCTCCATCCTGTATACTTAATACGTCATATTCTACAGTGATTTTGGCTCTTGCCGTTTGTTCAGTTACGGATTTGTATGTGATCTGGGAAGGTGTGATGACTACGTTTTCCTGCCCAGTGTCTGCGTCAATGTGATATGACGGTGCATAATTGCTACCTATTGTTGACAACCAATATGTAATATCATTCCTGTTTTCCTGTCCGCCTGAAAATGATTTTAAGCCGTTTTGATAATTATTGATTGAATCTTCACCACTTATTTGGTATTCATTATTTTCTATCACGTGTGCAGACCCGTCATCATTGATGTAAATCTGTATGTCCAATTCACTTCTTGTTATTGATGCATTGAGTGATGAACCCAATATTAAAATAAAGGCCACGAAAATGATCAATTTATTTTTATATTCTTTATTTTTCATTATTTCCCCTCTTTTCCACTCTTGTGGTGTTTTTATAATTTATTAATTTATGTTCATATTTTATTTATGCTTTCATATCATTTATATGTTTATTTCATACGTTTATTATAATCCATCATTTATAGTTATATTTTAAATTTTAATATGTCAGTAAGAGTTATAAATGTTAACCAATACAATTCATCTTAAACATTATATTTAATTAGGAGGTGTAAACTATGATATCCGGTGGAAAAATAGTTTCAGTTGAAGCAAGGAGATTTTCTCCAGAACAGACAAAAGGTCTAAAAATAAACATTGCAATTGAAGACCTCACAAACAAAGATAACAATTTGACTTTATCATATACTTATACTGTAAAATATGAAGAAGCAGTTGGAGAATTGATAGTTAAAGGAGAAATTTTTGCAGTTGAAGAAGAGGCTAAAGAGATAGTTGAAAGTTGGAAAAAGGATAAAAAGAGTTTACCTTCAGAATTTGCTAACCAGATTTTGAATACTATTAACTATACTGCTGCAGTTAACGGTACATTTATTGTAAGACCGGTTAATTTACCTTCTCCGATGTTGCCTCCTAGGTTTTCACTATCCAAACAGGGAGTCAAGGAAACTAAGATGGAAATTGGGAAGGAAACTGAGAAGGAAAGCAAAAAGTAAGTTTCGTCTTTAATTTTTTCTATTTTTTTCTTTAATTTTTCTATTTTGTTTAGATTTGAATATATATATATATATATTGATTTTTTTAATTTTATAATTAGGTAACTGATTTTTTAATTGTTAAGTTTTTCAATGTTTTCGTTGCGAATTCATGCAAACTTAAATGTAAGTCCATCACTAGCACTTACTGTATTCTTAAATATTTTCTTTGCTTCTTTTTCCAGATCGTTAGTGGTTTTATATTTTGGGCTGATGTGATATAAAATAAGCATTTTAACATTGGCTTTCTTGGCAATCTGTGCAGCTTCTTTTGCAGTTGAATGTTTGCTTTCTACTGCATTTTCCTTATCCTCATCTAAAGTTAAACTGTCATGGATTAAGTAGTCTGCATTTTTGCATGCCCTGATCGTTTCCTTTGTTGGTCTGGTGTCAGTGGCGTAAACGATTTTGAATCCTTTCTCAATCCAGCCTACATCTTTAAATTTAATCATTTTGCCGTTGACTTTTAGTTTGCCTTTATCAGCAATTTCTTTGAACATTGGTCCCTGAATTCCCATTCCCTTTGCTTTGGCTTCTTCAAATTTTTTCTTAGGTTTGCTTTCAAATACAAATCCATGGTTTGTAGTATTATGGTCAAGTTTAAAATGTTCAATTGTAAACTCTGGGGTTTCCAATAATTTTTTATTTTGACCGTATTCAATCAATTTGACAAAGTCGGGAACTTTGATTATTGTTTGAAGTTTACTTCCTGCTCCTTTTGGTACGTAGATTTCCAATGTTTCTGTTCTGTCATTCATTTTCAATGTTTCAATCAGCCCGAACATTCCCAAATAGTGATCTAAGTGCATATGCGAGATGAAAATATATTTAACCCTTCCAAAATGTACTTTATATTTCATCATTTGTCTTTGCGTACCTTCTCCACAGTCAAACAGCATAAGTTTACCTTTATACAATAATGCCGTGGAAGGCATACCGCGTTTAATTGTGGGCATTGTCCCGCTTGATCCTAATATTGTCAGTTTGTTCATTTGTTTCACATCTTTTCATTTTCACTTTTTTTATCCTTATTTTGGTATATTTTATTTTTTCTGTCATCTTTATCATTTATTTATAGATCGTTTATTACCATTTATTTATTGTATTCCTTTATTATAATTTGTATTATATCCTTTTACTAATTAAAAGTAATTAAAATATAAACCTTTATAAAATATTTATTATGTAAAACAGTATTTATTATGTACGCAGTATATGTAAAAACAGTATTTTAATGTTATATACTAAAATATTGTTTGCATATATAGTATTGTTTACATAATTATTTGGAGGTGTAAATTATGGCAGAAGTTACTATTGATTT
>CAYOKY010000116.1:0-3432 GCA_964404695.1 Microcaldota archaeon
AGAAAAACAAAAAACGGATAAAGATAATAACACTACAAAGAAATTATTAACAACCGCAGAAAAAGATATTGGGGCTGCAAAAGATATTTTAAGTTTAAAAAGATATGGCTGGACCCTTGCGATTGCATATACGGCCATGTTAAATGCAGGGAGAGCACTTATGTTTGCAAAAGGATATAGAACAATAAGTGATTCACATCATTTAACAGTAATAAAATTCTGTTCATCAACATTGCCAGAAAACCTATCACATATAATTAGTTTGTTCAATAGATATAGGATAAGAAGAAATGATATTGTTTACGGAGAAGTTGAAAATCAGGTAAGTGAATCTGAAGCAAAAAAAATTATAAAAAATGCAGATCTGTTTGTTAAGGAAATTGAAAAAATAAATAAAAAAGATTAAATCAATAAACAATTACAAATGCACAAACAAATTCAAGAATAAATATATTGAAAACAATCTTGAAAATATCAAAAGAACAAACATACGAAATATTAAAACGCGGACGATACCATAAAGAACCGAAATATAGGAGTTAAAGGGGTGTGAATGCCCTTTCGCAAGGGCGATTATTATCACCTATAATTTACCTACACGTCTTCTCATTTTAGTTTTTAAGCGCTTTCTTCTTTTCTTTAACCATTTCCAACGCATTCTGCCTTTCTTCTTCCATTTACGTGGTCTAGCACCCAAAATAACACCTCAAGTAAATATAAATTAAATTATCCTTATCTTAAGAAATGTTTTTAAAGGTTGAGCAAAGAACCGGAAGATGGAAAAGGATATGAGATGATTGAAAAATATAGATGATAAATGAAATATAATTCTAAAATAATCCTTTGAAGATAAATAATAAAATAAATAACATAGTTAAAAGAAACCGAGTTAAAATGAAAAAGATAAAAAAATTGTTAAAAAAAGTGATCTAAACTTGACTGCTTGCCTTTCCCTAACAATTCATCTTTGCTTACGCCCAGTTCACCCAATATTTTAAGGACTGAAGGCAGTATCTGGTTTTCAATATAATAATCCGGGTCATAATCCTTTGCATACTCTAAAAGCTCTGCAGTGTCAGATATCTTGGATTTGCGTTTGCCGGTAGTTTTAACTGACGTACCACCCTTGGTTATAACATAATCAACCATTGACCCTGCACCAATAGATTGTCCCCGCTGGACTGCCTTAATTGCTGCAGAAACTTCCGGAGACAAAAGGTCATAACTGTCAAGATTTTTTCTTATAACTGTACGTATCGCGGTCTTTTCGATTGGAATCTTACCATCGCGCAAATCGTTTATAACGGTTTGAACTTTTTTGACTGCCTTCTTTTCATCGCCATCCATAAGGATAATTTCCAAAACCTTTTTCTGGGTTTCCCTTGCAATTGGCGACCAATCCCTTCTAACCAACGCAAACCCCTTGATCTTAATCTTACCCTCCTTGTTAATCATTGCATACTTCTTCTTTGCACCGCTTGAACTTGCCCGCTTTGAAACAAATATCCCGCGCGGGTAAAAGTCCTCATAATCCAATTCCATCATGCCAGGCAAAGCATCGTTAACCCTTTTAAGAAACTGTTTGGAGTCAGTAAGGGTTTTGTCACCCATCAATAAAAAGATTGAATCAGTGTCGCTATATAATACCTTAAACCCGTCATCTTCTGCGTTTTGTATAGTTTGTTTGATATAATGCCTGCCCCATGCAGTCACGCTTTCAGCACACTCACGCGAATACCACCGCGAACGCGGGTAACCCAGGTATCCATAAAAACTGTTGGCTAATATCTTCAACGCCTGACTTCGCGCAGATAAAACGTTGTTTACATTTTCCATTTGTTTTTCATCGTTGGGTTGTGTCTTCGATTCCTTATCATCTTTTGTCTTCATTTCCTTATTTTTTTTCAATTGTTTCTTTATCTTTGCCCTTTTACGTATCAATTCTTCAAGAACAGTAGGAATAATCGCCTGATTATCCTTGCAAAACTTGTGCCCGTTCGGGCTTTCATAATAATCTTTACATTTCTTGTTCAATGTGCTCGGGTCAATGTTGTGCGAAACGATTATTGAAGGGTACAATGACATGAAATCAAAAACTATAATGTCCTTGTAAATGCCAGGGTTTGGAATTTTAACATAAGCACCTTCAATTGGTTTGGTAAACCGTTCAGAAACCGCTGACCCTCTAGGCAAAGGGGGCACAACTTCATTACGTTCAAATGTATGGTAAGACAATAACCTTTCAATAAGTTTACTGCTCGAACCCTGAGAAATGTCAAACATTGTACAACCTGACAACCGCGAAAGTTCAACAAGCAAACCATAAATATGCATAAATATTTCATAGGTCATCTTTGCATCGCCCAAGGAATATTTAAACAATTCCTGCCTGAGTTTTTTATCTTCCCACATGTCAACAAAACTTTTGTTTTTCATGATTGATTTGGTAGTATCCTTGACATCAAAAATATCTTTGTAAACCTGATTAAGAGTAAACCGCGTAACTGAAACCGCACCCAACCTTTGATAAAACTGGATCAATGGATAAAGGTCAATATGAATAACACCTCGCACGGGCGCCTGGACATAACGACCAAACCTTTTAATGTCTGGAACCGAACCGTAAAAGACAGGTGAAACGTTTAATCTTTTACATCTTGTTATTATGTATGGGATATCAAACGCACTGGAATTGTAACCAACCAAAACGTCGGCCTTTTGAATCTCCTCAAAAAAACGGGTTAACATTTCCTCTTCAGAACCCAACACGACCGCTTTCTTGTCGTCAATGGATTTATATGTCAAAACCTTATTCCTGCCATTCTTAGATAAACTTATCATAATAATGGGATCTTCAGCAAGGTCAGAGGGCATTTTCTCTGAAGCCACCTCAATATCAAAACACATAACATTTAATTTAGCAAGCTCCTTGTCTTTGACTTTAATTATTTTTTTAAGGTACTTGCCTTCACGGTCATACAAAAAGAATGAGGTAGGACGCAATCCGTGGTCAATCATAAACCTGTGAGCATACGGAATCTTATATTCAAAACACTGATAATCATCCAATAATTTTTTCAGTTTAGGAACGTATGACGGGTTAGTGCATACAACCTTTAAAAGTTTTAATTTTTCACCGTTCAATGTCTTTTCAACATTATCAATCTGTTTTACAACGCTACGGCCCGCATCTGTCAATTCTAAAAGATCTTCTTTCAACGCTTTAGGTCCATCATCCCTTGGCAATACATAGAAGTATGGGTCAAAAGGATAATACATTTTAAACTTGGACCTGCCTAAACAAGACAATACAATATAACTTTGATTATTCTTAACAGTATAAGTTGCATCTAAAAAAAATGCACATTTACGAGAATTAATATTTTTGACTGAATCTTTACTTTTGACTGAATCTTTAGATGTTGAACATTG
>CAYOKY010000117.1:0-3425 GCA_964404695.1 Microcaldota archaeon
TTGTAGCGTTGAAATGGTCGCCTTCCTGCTTTCCCATTAATGCATAAGTAAACCCTTTGATTAATCCATTGTTTTCTTCAACTTTAAATGTCATAGGATTTTTAGATTGGTCAATAATCGTGCCGTTGTCATCTCTTAATATGTAATCCACTGTTACTGTGTCTCCCAGACCGACCAGTTGCGTTTGGTTGGTTGTGTTATCGGTTGGTTCTGGTTGCGTGCATCCAAACATAATCAATCCTATCAATAAAACTACAATTAATCTTTTCATTTAATCCCCCTTTATTTTGTAATACAATAATGTTACTAATGAAATAATTATTAATGTTACGCTGAAAGTTATGAACGTTATTTCATATGTTGCGACGTCTGCTAGGTAACCTGCGCCAATCCCTCCAATTAATATCCCCACTTTGCTTGCTAATGTCAGCCCGCCTGTGAGTTCTCCATAATCCTTTTTATTAACGTTTTTTGTAATTAATTTATTGATTATTGGGGATGAGAGAAATATTGATCCAATACATATTGAATATAATATGATAAAACCTATCAAATTTTCAAATAATGTTATGCCTATCCCTGCACCGCCTGCAGTTATTGTAAGGATTGTTAATAATTTAAGGTCTCCATATTTTCTCGCAAGTTTAGGAATTCTTGGCAATAATATAAACAATAATTCAGGTATTAATGCAATCCCAACTATTTGCCATAACGGGTAATTTAATTTAAAAATCATAATCGGAAAGAATATTGCAATAGCAGTTACAAACATGTCTTGTACAAACCTTATTATCATCATCATATGTACATTTCTTCCAAATTGTGATATGTCCCGGATTTCATTTAACATGAATCGGTCTTTTCGTATTAATTTACAGGACTTACCTATTAGATTATTATTCCAAATCTGTTTGGTTGCAAAAAAGAAAGGAGTTAACATGGCTGCTGAAATGATTAATGCCAATAAAAACAAAAATGTCAGGAACAGGTTTTCAATTGTAATTATCTGAAAATATAATAATGAAATTAATCCGATTCCTCCTACTACTGTCATGAATTTTTGTGTGAATAAATAAAATGAGAATGCATGTTCAATATCCTTGCTTGAATGTCGCAGTATCGCTTCTGAGGTAATCCATACAAACAAAATCATAACTCCGTGCAAGATTCTTACAATGAATATTACTGAATGATTAAACCAGCTTACGATATATCCAAAAACTATGAACATATAAGCCAGTAAAGATAATGTCAATAGTTTGATTTTATTAACCCTGTCAATGAGTCTTCCTATTGGCAGGGATAATACTATGCCCAGCAAGGCGTTCAACCCAAACACCAGGCCTACCAATATGTTTGAACTTATTATCTGGTTTAGATAAATACTAAATATAGGATTAACGAAACCCCAGCCCAGCATGTAAAAGCCCATGATTAATGAGATTAGAATTGCTTTGTTTCCAAGCTTTTCAGGTATAATTTTTTTAATATTATACACATGCTGGTGATATATTCGCATAATAATCTTGCGTCCGTAATTATTATAAAACCTAACAGTATAAAATAATGTATGCGAGCACAAGTCAGCGTAGAGTTTTTGGTGATAATGGGCATGATTCTAGTGTTAATGATACCCGTTATTATTTATGCATTCTCAATTATTAATATTGAAAGCCAGGAAAAGATTGATATTTCCAAGGCCAAGGTTTCAGTTGACAGGTTGGCCTATACTGTAGATTCTGTTGGTTCTGCAGGGACCGGTTCAATTTTGTATACGGAAATATTTGTTTCAAGGGTTGACAATGTTACAATCCATCCTGAGGGCGAGATTGAGTTTGGGATTGAAACCAGCAATGGTAATCTGGACATTTATAAAAAGACACAATACAAGTTAACTTTTGACCCGAACATGCAAAACATAAAAAGCGGTAATTATAAAGTATTGATTAGCGCAACTAATTCCAGCCATGTATTTTTGGGATTGGCTTAAAACGAAAATTAAAAAAAGAAGAATTTATTTTACAATTTCCATGGTTTTTTCCACCATGTCAACAAAATCCCGTTCGTCTTTACTGTTTGCTGATGTCTTTGCGATTTGCAGTACATTATTCATTTCACTGTCTTTTGCCCAATAACTTTCTTTTAGAATTTCTGCATATTCTGCAACTGCAGCTGTAAATTTGAACTTGTTTGAAGCCTGTTCAAATGGTTTGTCCATGTTTTCATAATATATTTTGTCTTCCTTTTCAACAACTTCTTTTGTGTCAACGTCCATGTATCTTATTCTTACGGTTGCAATCAGGTCATTAGGGTTTGCGTTGTCTTTTATTCTTATTTCGTATAATGCTGTTACAGTCTGGCCTGCCCCAACTTCACCTGCATCAACTGAATTGTTTCTAAAATCTTCAGTTTCCAACCTTCTGTTTTCATAACCTAACAATCTGAACCTGTCAACAGTTTGATTATTGAATTCCACCTGGATCTTAGCATCTGATCCGATTACCTGCAAAATGTCAACTGCACCGTCTTCAAACAATTTATTAGCTTCATTTTCGTTTTCAATATAGTAATAGTTTCCATCTCCATGGTTGGCTAATTGTTCCATCATAACATCATTGTAATTACCCATTCCAAAACCTAATGTTGTTAATGTTATTCCTTTATCTGCGTCTTGTTTTATTTGTTTTAATATTACGTCTGCACCAGTGTTTCCTACATTAGCCACACCGTCACTGCAAAGTATAATTCTGTTTATTTTATTTTCTTCATAACCTTGCCTTGCCATATCATAAGCTATTTCTAAACCTTGCTCTGCGTTTGTTGATCCTTGCGGTACAAGTTCTTCAATTGCATTCATAATCAGGTTTTTGTTTGAAGTTAAATCGCAAACTTTCCTTCCTGTTGAACCATATATAACTAAACCGATTTTGTCCCCTTCTTTTAGATTATTGGCGAGTTGTCTTAAACTGTATTTGACTAATTCTAGTCTATTCCCAATCCTCATTGAACCTGAAACGTCAACAACAAAAATCATGTTTGCAGGTTTGCGTTCAGCCAATGAAACCTCCTTTGCTTTAACACCAATTTTCATTAAGTGATAATTAGGTTGGCCAAATTCTGAAGTTGCACCTTCTAAGTATATCCCAAAGTTTCCTTCAGGATTTTCATAATCTTGTTCAAAATAGTTTATGAATTCTTCAGTTCTTACTGAATCTTTATCCGGCCAGTTTCCGTCATTAATCCATCTTCTATTTATTGTGTATGATGCAGTGTCAACGTCCATTCCGAAAGTTGAATAAAGTTCATCTTCGGTGGATATGAATGGATTGACACCATAGTTTTCAAAGAAAACCATGTCATAAGGTTCTTGATTTGGAGGCTCTAATGGTTGGTATGAATCTATTGCAAAATTTTGAAGATTGCCT
>CAYOKY010000118.1:0-3391 GCA_964404695.1 Microcaldota archaeon
AGAGGATAAAGAACTGGAAATACTCTACCAATTTTTTAGAGAAGAGATATATTTTTCAAGCATGGATGTTGATACAGTTTGCAATATGTTTAATTACTCTAATGAAAAAATTAAGCATATGTATCCAGAAGTATCTAAATACAAAAGAATTGTGCAATCAAACCGCCATTGGTTTGAACAACTTCCCAATCTTCAAAATAGTGCTTTTGCAGCTTTTAACACAAATACTAAATCAAAAAAGTTTTATTATGATCATGTACCAGGGGCAAAAGAAGTTCTTGATAAAATGAAAAAATACGAGAAGAACATTACTGCCAACAAAAAGGAGGATGAGAAAAATAAAAATTATGAAGCTGAAAAAGAGAGGTTGCTTGTGTATTCTAAATCTGACCTTGAGAAACAATTGGAAAACTACACAACCAAATTAAACATTCTATCGTTAGATGAAAAACAAAATTACTCAAACAAAACATTGATTGATCAAAAAGGAATATTAGGTAAGTTAAAGTCTATTTTTAATATTTAAATATAAATAGTTTATATCTTCAATATCTAAATTTTATTTTTAAATTATTTTAATAAAAAGATTTATATTCTTTAATATACATTAATACTAACAGAATACACTTTGAAGGGGATGAATTATGGGGAAAGTAAAGGAAACAAGAAAGGAAGGTAAAATAATAACTTTAGAACAAGCAATGAAAGAGATCCCCGCCTGCCAAGGAAATAAAAAGCTAAGAAATGGTTTACGTACATTCATGGAATTTTTGCCCTATAGTAATGATAGTAATAAGCACAGGGAAATGTTATTATTAGAACAAAAACATCTACATTCTTGTTTTATAGAAGCTGGTGAAAAACAAGCAAAGTGGAGAAAAGATTATGAAGAAGGAAAACTGCATCTTCATGACATTAATGAGTTTCAGGTTGACATGGATGGCACAATTTACCTTGCTAATTGTTATGGATTTCTTTCGGCGATTGCATTGGGCGAGTTTGATGAAAACGAGGCCCAGGAAATCTGGAATACAATTAAACTGCTTCAAAAGAAGTTAAATATTGCTATAACCTATTCATCTGCTGCAGTTATGATGATGGTTCATGAACTTAACTGGGGCGACAAGCAAACTGACGTAGTAGTAAAACATGTTAAAAATAGCGGATTTAATCACGGTTTAATAAAGGATTTGCACGATGCTAAAGCACAAGGCAAAAAAATACATTTAGCAACAATGAATTACAGGAAAGTGGCAATGAGAATTGCTGATGAACTTGGCCTGGAATTTGATACTATGGTAGCGAGCGATTCTAATGCTGCAATTTCAATTATGGATTATACTTTTACATTTGAAGGAGAAACATACGTTGTTGATACAAAAATCGGTAATAAAGGAGAGCTATTATTAACTGATGACCTTGGTTTTGATGTTATTTCTGCAACCAAAATACCTATAGTTAAAATTAACAACAACCATAACCTTGATGAACGCGTAGAAAGACACCGACCATTCTTTTGTGAAGTAGAATTCGGCGAAAGAGTTGGATTGGTAGCATAATGTGTAGATACAAAAAAAGCATAAGTTTATATAGATATATTTAACAATATTTAATACATAAATTAAAAGATTATGGTGATATTATGGATGCAACTTACTGTGGAGAATGTGGTGCAAAATTACCCAGCGATAAAGCAAAAATTTGTATAAAATGTGGAGCATACCCTAACTCTTCATCAAATTTTTGTACAAGTTGTGGGGAAAAGTTGAAAAGTAAAAAAGCAACGTTTTGTATTAATTGTGGTGCCCCAGTAAGTAAAAATAACTTTACATTAGATAATGCATCAAATAATTATTCGTTAATTTTATACATTGTTATGATACTTATAACCTTATCTTCAGGTATTGGAGGATTAGTTTGTAGTGGACCGGGCATAATTATAGCTTTTTTATTTTTCTTGGTAGATACTAATAATAAGCCATTACATAACAACGCAATTGTTGCTGCAATAATAATGTTCTTACATCTTGTTATATATTATATGATATCTATAGGGGCATTTATATTGACTATAACTACAGGAGTAGGGGTAGTATCATATGTATTAATAATATTTGAAATAATAATGGTGACTTTAATATATGCATATTTGGCATATAGAACCTCTAGAAACCCAGAGTATACTCCTATTCACATAGTATAATTTTCTTTTTTTTATTTATTTAAAGGAGATTAAACTATGGACAAAGACAGAAAAATATATGAATTCAGAACACCTTCACCGTTCAGAATAGCTTTAATGATTGGTTTGATTGAAGTTTTGGTTTGTGTTTTTATTATATGTCTTCTGCTGTTTTTTGGGTTTGTATTAGGTACAGGAGTAAACCCAATACTTCTCCTAGTCGTATTCATTTTACTGCTTCTTTCGTTTGTTTCAGTTACATTACCCCTGTTTATTATCCTTTATTTCTTTAACAGGAAAGCTGTGTATGAAAACGGGATCCATAATTCATGGATTTATTTAAAATGGACTCAGATTGATAAAATTGTTCACATAAAAGACCCAATTAGATATAAAGGCACCAATATTTTAACTTCATACATTGCCTTTAGGTATAATATCAAACGATGGTTTATTGACCTTGCACATTTCCCAGGTAAAGTAAATTATTATGTTATAGTCTCTAATGTTGATGCTTCAGAGAATAAGTTTGTAAAAATCGGCTTAAATCTAACTAGAACAAAACTGAGACCAATGTTTATGTATAAAATTGAAAACCCAGAAATACAGGAGCTCATTAAAGATCCAAACTATAAACATAAACCCATTAGTATTATTTCAACAACTAATCCTAATATGTTTGAAAATGCAATAAGAAAAGCAGGGCAAGGGAAATTGTTGGAATAACTAATTTACGGAAACATTTTCTTAAGAGATTTAATTATTTCGTCTTTTGAATTAAAAAGTATAATAAGATATACAAGTATGAATAATAAACTACAAATATTTAAAGGATATAAGACATTCACGATTATTAAAAATGACCAGAAACAGAAATGTATTATGAATAATCCTTTTGATGATTTTAGTGAGAAAGTCCCTTTGCTTTGATATTCTGAAGGTTCTTCCTTTAATTCTTCTTTAAGTTTTTCCTGATCTTCAGCTTTAATAGAAATAGGTACGATCTCATTATGGCATGAATTGCAAATCATGTAATGCATACCTCCTACTGTTCCCCCCATTACGTCCCGTGTAACACTTGGAGGTGAAAGCCAATCACTTCCACAGATAGGACAGACATCAATCCTCTTATCTTTTGCCAGGATTAAATTATGCTAAGATTATATTTAAAGTTAATGGTGTTGATAGGTTAGGGAATAATTAAAAAGT
>CAYOKY010000119.1:0-3368 GCA_964404695.1 Microcaldota archaeon
AGAAGTTAGCCATGGGTTTGTTATAGAAGTTTGGGACATTGTTGAAAATAAAAAAGTTAAACTTTCATTGCCCAATGAAACTTACCAATTGTTAGCATTAATCGGTGCAAAAAGTCGATATGTAATTAAACGCGTTTACCCAAACGAAAACAATAAACTCCCAAACAATGAACCTGTTGCATGCGTTTCAACTGATAAACTTTTCAAGATCGCAAACAAGTACGTTGGCAAGGATGACCCGGTTGCAATTGTCCGTTGTCAAAGCGGGTTGCCGGCATTGGGTGAAGTGCTTGAACCGTTCTCATTCCCGCACTTAGTATCAGGTTGGATGCGCGGGTCGCATAACGGACCATTAATGCCATGTTCTGTAGAAAATGCTAAACCTACCAGGTTTGACGGACCGCCCAGAGTTATCGCACTCGGGTTTCAGATCACGCAACATGGAAAATTGATTGGGCCAATGGACATGTTTAAGGATATCGCATTTGACAATGCAAGGAAGAAAGCATTAGACATTGCAGATTACATGAGAATGCACGGACCGTTTGAACCGCACAGACTAAGCCAACAGGAAATGGAATATACAACTTTACCAAAAATTCTTGACAAATTAAAAGAACGATTTGAACCTATTAAAAACTTAACGCAAGATTAAACAAACAAACACAATATTAAAAACTTAACGCAAGATTAAATAAATAAAAACAATAAAATATTAAACGGTGATTTTATGCCCAAAAAACAACTTAACCAGCGTATTCATAATATGATTAAATCAACGGTTACCCAGCTTCCGCCGGATGTAACCAACGCTTTGGCAAAAGCATTGGCAACGGAAACAAACCAGCAAGCCATAGTACATTTGACATCTATACTACGCAATGCAAATTTTGCTAAAACACATGGCCTGCCAGTTTGTCAGGACACAGGTTTTCCATGTTATCACTTTACAGGAGAAAATTATCAACAGTTTAATCAAATCAATCAAGCGATTAATGAAGAAACTAAAAATGCAACCAGGGAAGGAATACTACGACCCAACGTTGTTGACTCTGTCACCCATAAAGGAAACGGGGGCAACATTGGAGAAGGTCTTCCGTTTATTCACACTGATCTTCAGGAGGGCGAATGTTCGGTTACTTATTGTCCAAAAGGAGGCGGTTCGGAAAATTGTTCAGTATTGCGCATGCTCAATCCGAATGCTGACTGGCAGGATGAAGTGTTGAACATAGTAAGAGAAACCGGCGGTAAACCTTGCCCACCTTACATTATTGGTATTGTAGTTGGCGGGATGGCAGACCAGGCAATGGAGCTTTCCAAGCAATTATTACTGCGCGAAATCGGTTCCCCAGCTGTGAATGACCAATTGGGTCAATGGGAAAAAGAATTGCTAGAAAAAATAAATGCTACAGACATTGGCCCTATGGGCACGGGCGGTGAAGCAACAGCTCTGGCTGTGCACATTGCAAAAGTTGACACGCACCCTACTTGTTTACCTTTGGCAGTCAGCTTCCTATGCTCATCAGCGCGCAGACAAAAAATTAACCCATACAACGATTCTTTGCAAAAACCATTGATTGAAAAAAGTCTTAACATATTGGAATCACTTCCTGAAGGAACCTTGGACTTTCCCCCAGGCCCACATTTTAATACAAGTGATGAAATTACTGGGCTGGAACTCGGAGACATATGTTACCTTAGCGGCACCCTTATCACTGGCCGTGACCAGGCGCACAAACGTATTATGGAATTCATTGAACAAGGAAATGAACTTCCATTTACACTTAACAATAGCTGGATGTTTCACGCAGGCCCAATTGTTATTCCAAAAATGGGCATGGATATAAACGGAAAAAACTGCAAAATTAAAGCAATCGGCTCAACCACTTCAACACGCATGGCAGAATACAACGACATGCTTCAGCAACAGGGAGTTAAATCAATAATCGGCAAAGCAGGGATTGGAGATACAGGGGAATTGCTTTACTTTACATATACAGGAGGATGCGCAGCAATCGCCACTTCAATGATAGAAATAGAAAACGTATACTGGCTTGACCTGGGACGCACTGAAGCGGTCTGGCAACTTAAAGCAAAAAACTTTGGACCTTTAATGCTGACCAGCAAAGGCAAGAAAACGATTTTAAGGTAGGGAAATAGAAAAAATTAAACCCCGCCAAAATAACCATTAATCCATGTCCCAACAAAATATGTTATTATAATCACGGCAACTGCCACAGTCAAATGTTCCATCACTACTTTGAAAGGGTTATCCTTATTCTGTTTAGCAATGTAATAACTCAAAAGTGCAAGCACAGACAATCCCCATACTGAACTAATAATTAATGCAGTATACAAATCAAATAACAGCATTGGAACTAGAAAAGTCAACGCAAACAAAAGCTTTGTAAAGAACGTTACAATTGTAGCTTTCCAAACTTCTGAGTGTGAATTTCTCTTATCAGATTCCTCAGAAATATGAATACCTAAAGCGTCAGACATGGCATCTGCAATTGCAATCGTTAAAATGCCAGCCATTACAATTGATTCTGACTTTGTTCCAAACGCAAGCCCGACAATTAAACCTAACGTTGTAATTATTGCTGAAGTTAACCCAAAACATAACCCTGTACGCATTGAAGGTTTAATCATATCCATTTTTTTCATTGCAGTTTCACCTGTTTTATTTGTTTTTGTACATTGTTTTTTGTACATTTTCACTTATACAAATACTTTAACCATAAACCTTTAAGGTATGATAAAGTTAATGTTGACAACACAAAACCCAATGCAGGAACAAATGAATTAATGAAAGGATCGGGAAGTTGTGCAAACGTAAAATAAATCACTATCACTGCATAGGTTATTAAAAATATTAATATTCTTCTCAGCCAGCTCGTTTCCCAGGCCTTATCACTTTCAACTTTTTTGTTTCTATATTTCAATTCGTTAATTTCCAGTTCAAGTTCGTGCAAAGTCATCATATTTATTCACCTTAATCTTCATTTAATTATGCCCTTTTCAACAAGGTCAGGTATGATCTTATCACGGATTATTTTTGAAACACGGAGATTATCTTTGTCTTCCTTTCCGATCCAGTGTAAATATTTAATCTCAGTGCTAGGTTTAGGTTCACCGATAAGTTTACCTTCATAAAGTTTAATACTAACATATTTACCGGGAAGTCCTGCCGCCTCATCAATATATTCATAAATATATTTCAATGAAGAAACGTCAACCTCACAATCAAGTTCTTCTTTGATCTCGCGTTCAATGCAAAGCAGTTCAGTTTTTTCTTCAAGTTGACCGCCAGGCATAATATAATCTGCAGTAACATTTTTCGGATCCTTTTCACAAACCAAAAATTT
>CAYOKY010000120.1:0-3318 GCA_964404695.1 Microcaldota archaeon
CAGATGTATACATGAACATTATTGAAAGAATTGTTAGGTATGATCTACAATCATTGCAAAAAGTTGATTCCGAGTACATTGATACGGCATTTAAAGTGATCAAATTTGTTGCAACATCCATCCCTGGAGAGGTAAGTTATTCTAGAATGGCAAACAGCACAAACCGCAATACACGCCAGATACAGGAGATGGTGCGTGTTCTTTCAAGTTCAGGAATCTTTTACATTGTTCCACCAAAAGGAACAGGGCACAAAGCCATCCGGAGAGAAGATAAAATACTTATGCCTCTCTCCTTTAGAAGTTCCCTTTGCGAAAGTTATGGAGTTTCTCCGTCAATAGGTGGATTGCGTGAAGATTTTTTTATACAACATGTTAACGATGCAAGATACATTAAAACAGGTGTTGAAAGAAGAACGCCTGATTACTGCGTAGGAGAGAATATTTTTGAGATAGGGGGAGGATCAAAAGGATGGGCACAGCTAAAAGACCTAAAAAACGCATATCTTGTCAAGGAAAGCCTATTGTTCCAGGAGAAAGAAATTCCATTATATATGTTTGGATTTTTATATTAGAAGATACAATTGTTTCAAAGGAAATAAAAACTAAATAATAATAAATCAAAGGTTTTGAAAATGAAAGAAAAAATCGCCTTTTGTGGGTTGGATTGCAGTAAATGCGAAGCATTCATAGCGACTAAAAATGATGATGATTCTGAGAGAACAAAGGTTGCTGAAAAATGGTGTAAATTGTATAGGAAAGGCATCAAGCCAGAAGATATTAACTGCGATGGGTGTTGCCAATCAGGAGGCAGGCTATTCAGCCATTGTAAAGTTTGTAAGATAAGAAAATGCGGGCTTGATAAAAAGGTTGAGAACTGTGGCTATTGTAAAGAGTATCCTTGCAAGGAACTTAAAATATTCCTAGACAGGCACGGACCAGGGTTAAAGAAGAACTTGGACATGGCCAAAAAGAAATGATTATAACCTTTTATTGCATATTATTCTTGGTGATTCTATGGGTTTCCTTACTATAATAAAAGAAAATAAGCAATATAGAAAAGCTATTAACGATTTTTCAAAGAATAAATTAGATGGCAATCTCACTGAATACCATGAAAACAGGATATTTGGCCATTTAATGCCTTTTCTTATAGAAGGAAAAGCTTTCTCCTTAGAAGCAATTAAATCAACCATAATCAATATTAAGGCGTTTAATAAGGTGCATAGGAAATGTGCAAGTAATAAGATTTTAAACAGCTTCTTAGAGCAATATAAAACAGAACGGAGCAACCTTGTTCTTTTCAAGGACATTCCAAATAAATACGTATGGAGAAACTGGGTAATAGTCATGGTGGCATTCAGTGTAGATCATGGAAAATCCTTAAAGCTAAAACCTCTCCGTGAATTCATAAATACTATGTATAAATGTAATAGAAATGAGCATCCAATGTTCCTTGATATAATGCTACGGAGTGCTTAATAAAAGTTAATTAGAAATACTAAAACTTACAAAAGGGTAACTGGATTGGTATCAGAAAGAAAAAAGCAAAACGCTTTAGCTGTCTTATTTGTAACTATTGGAACTATCCTATCTGCAGTAAGCATAGCCCTGGGATATAATTTAATTAAGTTATTCAAAGAAAAACCTTGAGAGAGATAAGTTTTAGTTTTTCAAAATCTTATCTCTTTCTTAAAACATTGTATAGATCGTTTTTGTTTTCAGGAACAACAGCTTGGTATGTTGAAGCCATATGCTGTTTAAACTCATCACTGGCCATAAACGAAACAACAAAATGTCCTGGGGCCAAAATTTCCGCAACCGGTTCATCGTCTTTTGAATCCCCAATGTAAATAAGTTCGTTATCCCTAAAACCTTGTTTTTGGAAGAATTCATTTATTACGATGTCCTGTTTTTCTCCGTAAATATTCTGTGTAAAACCAGTCAGCTTTCCATTTTCAATTTGCATTGTGTTGGCGATAATATCATCAAACAAGTTTTTGAATCCAATATTATTCAAAACTGCTTGGATGGTATAATTACAAGCAACAGACAAAATCGCTGTTCCCTTACCTGCCAAATGTGCACTGTAAATTGGAATAAGTAGTTTAAGATCAACCAACTCTTTGGAATCCCGAGCAAATTCATCCAATACATGCATTACAAATGCTGGATCCTGCCCCTTTAAAAAATATTCATTAAAGAATTTGTAAATTTCGCTAGGGTGGCAGTTACCTTTTTCATATTCATTAAGTTTTGATTCTATTGCTGTTTTCGCCTTAAGAAAACTTAATAATTTTGAAGCTTTCCAAAATTTTCCTTTTAATATATCTCCTTTAGTCTTTTCGACTATTGCCTTAACTATTCTTTTGTTTGGAAGGTCTTCATTGAATCTGACTGCTGTAAAATTCCAGTCTGAAACAATTTTTTTATATGCCATACCATTAGGGTGTCCAATAATGTTTATAAATGTGTCATGAAAACAGTAGCAATTATATTTTAGGTATTCTGTTAAGAGAATAAAACCAGAAAGAAATGATTGAAAGATTATTTCCTTAGCTTTAACAACTCTTTATACTTCCTTAAATGCTCTTTGGGTTTATCTTGACTTACTTTTGATGCATATTTATAACATTCAATTAATGCATTTAATGAAATTATATTAAACAATATACCTTTAATTTTAGCTTTTTTTGATTTTCTATTTTTTGCATACATTTCAATAGTATCAAATTCTATTCTTGTTTCCCCTTTTTTAACAATCAAACTATTCCAAGTTTTAAGATATCTGATCTTCAGTCCTCTATTTTGAAATGCTTTTTTTAGTTTGAGTAAATCTTCATTGTTCGGTACCAAAAAATCAATATCATTAATAACATAGTTTTTATCCTTAGAATAATAAAAATAAGCTAAACCGCCCCATAAAACAGGAGTTATATGTAGTTCATTACAAATATTAATAAGTTCTTTGGCAAATTGAAATAAGTTTTCTTGTTTCTTCATATTCGTCTCCCCGTTATTCAAACCAAATCCTAAGTTTATTGTCTTCTATTGTTATCAACACATCTCCACTCTTCCATCTGTTACAATGTTAATTCTTTTAATGGTTTTGTAAAAAGAATGAAAGCTCCTAAAAGCAATCGAAAAGATTTCAAATGAAATGCGGTGCTAAGTAAGATAAATATTAAACATTTCATACATAATATATATAATTTTCCCCGATATTGCTCATTTTCAGTTAGTTTTGACCAATAACCGAATATTTTATATATATATTTACTAGAGAGGATATATATATTTACTAGAGAGGATATATATATT
>CAYOKY010000121.1:0-713 GCA_964404695.1 Microcaldota archaeon
AAACTGGTTAATAGATTCATCAACTAGAAAAAAATTTGCAGATGAAATTGGAACAATTATTAAAAAATATCTTGAGAACAACATTATCCAAGCATGCAAATCATTTGTAAAAACAGATGGCGATAAAACAAAATACGTGTTTGCTAAATGGGCAATTAAACAATATCCTAAAAATGTTAACAAAACATTAATGCAATTGTTTGGAACTAATAACCTACAAACTTTGTACGGTTGGATGGCGATAGACAAATATATGAAAAAAGATATTGCAAAAAAAGTTGATGACATTCTTGAACTTGCAAATTCACAGGAAACTGAAACTGAAAAAAATATAAAGAAAACACAAACGGAAAACCCAAAGAAAATAAAAACAAGTAAACCACCAGAAAGCAAAAAAACCATAGGAACAAAAACTAACAACATAAAAAAAGAAAATACTTCTCATGGTGAACTAACAGAATTTGAAAGAAGAAGGTTAACAATAATGGAAAAAGAACTTATACTTAAAGCAAGAGAACTGGATATTAGAGAAAGAGAAATTATACTTAAAGCAAGAGAACTGGATATTAGAAAACAAGAACTTATACTTAAAGCAAGAGAACTTGATATTAGAAAAAGAGAACTTATACTTAAAGCAAGAGAATTAGAAGAAAAACTAGGTTTACCGCAAAAGCAGGACAATGAAAATAATCAAGAGGAAATCATTGAAAAGG
>CAYOKY010000121.1:723-3254 GCA_964404695.1 Microcaldota archaeon
GACCGAAAATCGTCCTTTTATGAAGAGATTACTAATATTGAACCGGAAATTGATGAATCATCTAAACACATTGAAGAAAATCTGTTTATTGAAATACTTGAAACTGATAAAAACAAACTCCAGAAATTTGCAGATCTGTATAATATTAATCTTTTGGAAGAAAATGAAGATCAAATTGAAAATTCAGCTAAATTGGTTGAACAATACAAACATTATTCTAAAATTAAACAAGATCAATTTATAAGTAGATTATTAGTTGAAATCAGCGTAGGCACAGCCCCTAAACCATTTGCAGTATTTATATTTTATAGATTAACACAAATGGGGTTGAATAAAACTTGTTTAAATAATCAACCATCCATAACTAAAAACAATTCTTTAACAAAATTAGAACGAAGTTTTTTCCTTACAAAGATTAACGAACTGCAACTTAACTTTAATGAGTTTAATATTAATGAAACATTTCTTGCTGATTACTCTGATTACTGGAAGGTTTTCAGAAACGAGATGGGGAAAATGCACACTAAATATATCAACAAAATAGGAAAACACAATGAAAACGACAATTTAAACCGCAAGGAATTTTTATATCTTTTAACTGAGCTTACAAAACAAATATTGATTGGCAATACAGAACATTCACAATTTAATATTGGCAAGAAAAATACATTTGAAAAACCTAAGGACAATCAGGAATATGTCAACATAACTCCGAAAAAAGTCAAAATAGGCCAATAAGCTCCTTAACAGGCGCATTGGTCCTGACACCCAAAGGAGTAAAATGTGTAGGGGCAGCATAAAAACCAAGCTCATTAAGCTTATCAACAATATACATCGTCTTTGGTGGACCTGATTTGAGCTGTCGTGCAATGTAATGCAAATCATAGTACATTAGCCCTTTTTCAGTTTTCATCAGTTCAAGAATCTTTTCTGCTTTAGTTTCGCCCCGGTCCTTTGCAAGATTAAGCATATGTTTAATATGTTTTGGTTTATGCAATTCGGCCAAAAAAATGGGACCGCTTAATATTTCATTTTCTTTCTTTTCCAATCCAGAACTATAAACCTGTTTAAGCGGGATGCCGGAATATTCAAACGTTTTCGTGTTAAGTTTAATATAACCCAAGTCATTCATTTCCTGTTCCCTTGCAGATATCGCACCGCGTTTAACTTGCATAATCACCTTAACATAATGTCTATGCGAGAAACTCATAACAGGTTCAATACTATAATCATACTCATGTCCGACACGGGCAATGTAACCTAACAGTAATCTCAGGCCGTGTTCATACATAAACAAATGTTTTGAAGGGATTGCATGGTAAATTTTAGGAGTAGCACGATGATGCGCGCCATGCAATACAGCAGTGTCAGTAGCAGTAACAGATAAATATGGCTGTTTAAGCGAACAATTAGACGCAAACGATGAAAATGCAGAAGAAATGTATGGAGCAGGACTGCCATAAGGGTCAAGCTCAATAAAGTTATAATCATGAAACTGCGTTAAATGGGTTAAAATGTTATCACAATAAACATTAGCATTTGTGATATTGTTCAACTTAACATTTTGCTCAATAAAAGGAATAATGTTCCTGTTGGCATCAACAAAATTTATGGATTTAACGTTTTGGTTTTCTTTTGCATAACGCAAACCCCGTATTCCTGACGCAGTCATACCATCGCACACATTAAGCTCATCCAATGTCCCGACACATAAACTGGACATTGTCCTGTTAAGTTCCATGTGCGGATTGTAAAACGAACCACCGGTCTTGAATTTAACCTGACCTTCTTCAATCATTTCATTGGTTATCAAAACATCAGTATTCATAATACTATTAATTATAAGTTAAATTTAAAAGACATTACAAAGGATAAACAGCAAACATAATAAAAAATAAAAATAAAAAATGATAAATCAACAATTCAAACAAAGATTATTAATCGTCGTCATCGTCATCCCAATCATCATCATCATCTAAATCTTCTTCTTCGTCATCATCTTCGTCCATGCGATACAATTTCATGCGTATCACCTCTCAAATAAACAGATTGGTTATTAACCGGAAGGTTTAAATAGCAATCGACAATTTAAAATAGAAAATTTTAAATAGATTATAAATTATTGCGAAAAATTACTTTTTCATACCACTTTGGACATTCGTTTAAGTTTTGTCCTAATTCTTGTCATCATTTTAGGTTCAACAAAACTATTCTTCTTGTCTAACTTTTCAACCTTACCAATCCTTTTTCTAAAATGTCCGGACACATAAGGAGAGGACATATAATTCTTTAAAAATATGTTTAACATTTCTCTATCATTGGGAACTGCCTTTCAACAGCTAAGCGCCTCATAATATCTATAACAGCAATATCACGCTTGTAAGAATAACCTGCCAAAACAGGAGTATCTAATAAAATATCAATAACCTCTTTTTTAGTTAAACCCAATAACTTTCCCAAATTATATTTTTGTTTCAAAACACGACTATGATTATAATCGGAAAAAGCAGGAAATTTTAAGATACATTCTA
>CAYOKY010000122.1:0-1471 GCA_964404695.1 Microcaldota archaeon
ACAGAGAATGTTCAGTCAAGTTTTATATTTAAGTTTGTTCCATTTTTGCTCGGTTTAGCAAACTTGTGGGCATTTTGCAAGTCATTCGATTTACTTTAGAGGGAGAGTAAAATGAGTAGTGATAATGATAGTAATGCTGTAGTTGGTGGAATTGGTATTGTTGCTGGTATTATATTGCTTATAGCTATCATATTGGGGTTTTATAATCGCTCAAATTATGAAGAGCGGTATCCTAAAACTAAATCAACATATCGTCCATCACAAGAAGAGGTAGACAAAACATATCAAGATAATAAGGAGTTTATAGACTGGGCGGTGGGAGATTAAAACTAAACTAAACTAAAGGAGAGTAAAATGAATTTGTTACAAGAATATCTGTTTGCTTATGGTTCTTCTGATTTTATAAACGAACCATACTTTTGGCCAATCCTTTTGGGAATTGCTTTTATACTATTCTTATTTGGAAAAGGACCATTGTCAAAGTAAAAACTAAAACTTAAACTTATGGAGCAGTAGCCCAATTGGCATGAGGCAAGGCATTTAAATCGCCTTTATAGTGCGGGTCCGAATCCCGCCTGCTCTACTTAATTATCATATTTCTGATACATTTTTATCCATTTTCGGATGGCATTGTCAGAAACACCATATTTACGACCAACAGCAGAAAAGCCAATGTCTTTAGTTTCGTCCAATAAAGTTTGTAAACTAGGTCTTTTAACTTTACGAGTTAAATGGTCTTTTAGGAATGTTTGTTTTTTCCCCAATAATAAGTTGGATATGTATTTGGATTTTAATGAATGTCTAAAGGCATACCGGTTCAAATCCGGTCACCGCTACTTAATTAATTTTGTATTTTCTCAAAAGAATAAAGGAAGAAAAATGTCTAATGAAGATTATATTGCTACAATTTGGATTTCTGTATCAATAATTTTTGGTTGTATTTATGGGTATTACACAACACGCTATTGGACAGAAAAAGAGTTTGGTGATATGGGTTATTCTGCGGGTTGGTTAGCAATAATGATGTGGCCTTTTATGATTGTTCTACTGGTCGTTATGTCGCCAGTTTTATTCTTTTCATATTTGGGCAATTATCATAAAGACAAAAATAATAATAAGTAACAGACCTAAGAAGTCAAAAATAGCTTGTTTATTCACCTACTTAAAGGAGTATAAAATGGATAGTGATATCAAAACGATGACTGTGCTTCTGGCACAACAACTTGTGGTATTGAAAGACATTCTCGAACAATTAAAGAAATAATTGACCTTCTCCTTTCGACGTGGGTATAGAACGATGAGATAATTATTGTTAGAAACATCGCATTGACGACCACAACAATATTAAAAATCAAATTTGGTTTACCTAATAAAGTTTGTCAATCGGATCTTTCTACAATGGTTGTTTTGTTTACCAAATTGACTTGTCTACTAAATTGACTTGTCTACTAAATTGACTTGTCTAAACTAC
>CAYOKY010000122.1:1571-3234 GCA_964404695.1 Microcaldota archaeon
AAATTGACTTGTCTACTAAATTGACTTGTCTACTAAATTGACTTGTCTAAACTACCCCGGTTAATGTGATGAAAAGATAAGATGTCAAAATCTCCTAATAAAACAAGTGTTGGACAGATAATAGTTAAAAGGCTCAAACGATTTACTGAATCTCTCGAAGAAAAGGAAAAAGTAATGAGTAACAGATTTAAGGAGTCAACGGTTGCAAATCTTCAAGGTTTGCAGGAACAACTACAAGAAGATTTGGTGTGTATTTTGGAAAATTCAGACATTACCGGAATCGTGATGGACAATGTTTGTCAGGCCGTTTTTGAAAGAATTAAGCCATTTATCAGTTATAAAGTGCAGAAGTATACGGAGTCGGAATGACAATAAAAATTCTCGGGGATGTCCACGGCCACCATTCTCAATACTTAAACCTTATACAAGGAATAGATTATTCTGTTCAGTTAGGCGATTTTGGTTTCAATTATGAGTGTCTAAAAAGTTTGGATTCAAACAAACATAAAGTCTTACAGGGAAACCACGATGACTACGATAAGAGGAGTCCTAACTTTCTTGGAGATTTCGGCACTATCTCTTTGGATAATTTGGAATTTTATTTTGTAAGAGGTGGTTTCTCACTTGATAAAGTATTTAGATTAGAAGATGAGAGAAGAACAGGATATAAATCCTATTGGGAAGAAGAAGAACTATCGCAAAAACAAGGAGAATTAGCATTAGAGGATTATACAAGGACTAAGCCAGATATAATGTTGTCACACGAATGTCCTTCTTCTATAACTAATTTGATTTGCTCCCCAGGAATCTTAAAGTATTTTGATTTACCACCATGGTTTGAATCCAATACACAAATTTTACTACAGAAGATGTATGAGGTACATCAGCCGAAGGTCTGGATACATTGTCATTATCACACTCACTCAATTCGTAAAGTAGGCGAAACATTATTTGTATGTCTGGATGAATTAGACTACATTGATATAGAGAAAAAGGATGAGAATGTTTCTTTTTTGTATCAGGGCGAAGAGATTTTTAAAATGACAAATGTCTAAAGGAACCTTTTATGAATGAAATAGTATTACATTTGACTGATGAAGAAATAGAATTGTTACGAAGTTCTATGACACAATGTTACGAATTCGCCGAATCTGGCACAAGTAAGGAATATTGTGATCTTTTAGAGTTGAAAATTGCCAATGCTATTATGTAGAAAATGGTGTGAGGAAGGATTAGTAGAAAACATTCTTGCTTCTATCATTGTGTGTGTAAAACTTGCGTCTGTTAAAAAACAGCAGGCAATGGTGGAAAAACATATCCAAGTGTTAAAAAGAATACAATCAATCGGTTCGTAACATCAAGTTTCCTGTTTTTACATTTAGGAGAGTAAAATGTCTGAGCAAAAAGTGATTGTCATGGAGAAGAATGAGGAATTGGAAATTGAAGAAGTAACCCAGCGTTTGGGTGAAAAGTGTCAATTCTGTGGTTACAGAATACGTGGTTTGAATCACATTAATGGTTCGCATCACAAAAATAAAGTAGCAAAAGGGTAGAGAAAATGAATGGTTGGGAATTTTGTAGAACAAGACTAGATCTTTATGGTAAGAATGGTTGTAAAAACGGAGCCTAATACAATGTTTTTAGACTTTATCATAGTTTCTCC
>CAYOKY010000123.1:0-3220 GCA_964404695.1 Microcaldota archaeon
GCAGGGATTCTGAGCCCACTGACCAATCATTAACAGAACTGAAAAAGCTTTCAGTTTCCAATAACACGCTTGGATTTGCATTTGACGGTGATGCTGACCGTGTTGTTGCGGTTGATAAACAGGTTATTGATTCAGATGTCCTAGGCGGTTTCATTGTTGAACATTTTGAAGATGTGTTTGATACGAGAAATGTAGTTATGACGATTGACAGTTCATTTAAAGTTTACAGGAAACTGAAGGAGCAGGGTTATAATTGCCAGTATTCTCCGGTAGGTGAGGTTTTCGTTACGGAACTAATGCGCCAACACAAGAATTCCTTTGGGTTTGAATCATCAGGCCATTATTTTTCATCTTTACACGACTACAATTCTGACGGTCCTTATTATGGCCTTATGTTGTCCAATACTCCTCAGGGCAGGATTTTTGATTACCAAAAAGGGCTTAATATTCAGCGTGTAAAGTTCAAGTTGCCTGGTAAGATTGATGCAGGTTGCGTAAAAGAGGTCTTGGAAAACTTGGGTGCAACAGAATTCGTTTCAATGGACGGTGTTAAGGCCAACAATGATGACTGGAGTGTTCTTGTCAGGAATTCTAATACACAGAACTTTGCGCGTGTTAACATTGAAAGTGATGACACTAAACTTATTAAGGAATTGAAAGAAAAAATAGAAAATAAGTTGAACGAAAACTAGTTCATTATTTCTTCTTCTTTTTCTTCTTTGGAAGTTTAAGCATTGCCTGTATTTTTTTTGGAACCGCTTTGTAAATAAGTTGTGGAGTAATATACGGTTCATATCCATTTTTTAATACTGCATTTACATGTATATTTTTCTTTAAGTCATCTTTCGGCGCTTCCCGAACATTTTCAATAACTTCTTTGAATGATTTCCTTGTTTGTATTATTGGGACAGTATTATTTTCTTCAATAAGTTCTAACAATCTTTCATTTACGCTGTATAGTATGCTTGATATAGCAAACATTGGGATTTCTTTTGTTTCATCTTTAAATTTATGTTTTTTAATTATTGTCCAGAAATCTGTGTTACATACCAGTACTATTCGTTCATCGTTAAACCCTGCGTTTCCTGAAAGTTGTTCTTTGAAGTTTGGGAAAGGCAAATAACCAAATTTTTCAATTGCTTTAACAATAAAATAATTTTCGTACCATGTTTTATGCTCGGGCAGATCCTTTGATATATCTTTAGGTTTGATTTTATTAATATCTTCAATTTGTTTAATGTTGTCTATTAATTTGTTAATTTGCTGGATACTTTTTGGGTCAAGAAAATCGTAAATCTGTTCATTTAAAAATCGTGCAATTTGTGAAAGACCGGCTTTAACTGATTCCTTGTTATTGTTGTCAATTTTAAATTCCATTTTATTACTACCTTTCTTATAATAAAACATAAACATATTTCTCAACCTCCAAACATTATCCTCAAGCATTATTAATTTTCGTTTATATTAATTAAATTCATTGGTTTGTTATTTTTATGTCAAACTTTAAGTTTATAAACGTTTTATTGGGTTTATTTTGTTTTTAGATTAAGACGCCTCGAATCGGGGTCGAACCGACGACCTTCCGGTTAACAGCCGGACGCTCTAACCACTGAGCTATCGAGGCACGATTAGGCAAATAGAACTTTAAGCGTCATTGATAATAATTTAAACCCAAAGTTCATTTAGTTGTTATTAGTAAAAATGTATTTAAATGTAACGGGAGAATTAAAATTTGGTGATTTTGTGAAAAGATGGTTATTTATATTTGTTATGATATTCTTCAGTTTGTTTGTAACTGATCTAATGGCTGGGTTTGTGGATTACCCTACAGTTTATGTCGTTGATCAGGATTATCGTCCAGTGTCTGGTGTGGAAGTTACTGTAACTTACCAGAAAAACTGGCAAGGCGATTATGTTACTTCGTTTCCTGTCTTAACCAACAGTCAGGGCAAGGTTGAACTTAGGGTTAGTGTGCCTGTTGCAGAAGAATATGATTTTGATACCTCATATACTGTGGCAATATCTCATATGGGATACACAGACTCAAAAAAGTTAACTTATAACCCGAACGCAGACCATGGTCAAACATATTTCAATATCCCTTTACATCAATTCAGGGCATACTTAACTGACACGGAAAATAAACCGGTTAATGCATCTGTTACTATTATGGGTCAAATTGAACAAACTGATAAGGGTTTTGCATGGTTTCATTTACCTCCTGGAGAGTTTCTAATGAATGTTACTTATGATAGCGCAAACCATATCTATAATGTTACAATGGGTGAAGATGATTACAATGATGTTTTTATTTTAAATGAATATTATCCTACTATTGAATTTGTTTCTGATAACGGTGACCATTTAAATGGTACATTGTCAGCATGCGGTAAGGAATATGATATTAACTCTCCTGAACAGGTTCGTATGTCCTGTTCTCCTGCCCAGGTTGCAGTAGCAGAGGTTGGAGAAAACAGGTTGACTCAGAACGTTGATTTTTCCCAGGACTTTGTGATGTTTATCTTTGATTTTACTTTGCCCACAGTTAACGAAGTAGTTTTTTCTTCAGACAATTCCAAGTGGGTGGTTACAGTTGATGCTGAAGATCCTGGAATTTATTCTTCAGGATTAAAAGATGAAATTCCAATGTCATATTCAATATTGAATCCCGGTGCCACTACTCCTATCAAAAGGCAGACGGGTTTGTCTTATGATAATAATTTAGGTAAATATATTGGCACATTTGAACCTGAACAAAAAGATACGCGTATTGATGCCACTATTAGTATAAGTGATAATTCCGGAAACATTGAACGTTTTTCCACGGTTTTCATTGTTGGCAAGGATATTCTGGATGTTATCCCTGTAAATGATACTAATAACACTAATGGGGACGGCAATAATGGCAACGGTTCTGGAAACAATGGTATTGGGTTTGACTGGATTTTATTGATTATAATAGCAGTGATAATAGTTATTGTATTATTAGGCGCATATTTCTATCTCCAGTCCTCAAAAGAGGAATATGTTGAATAAAAAAGAGAATTTGTTAAATAACAAAATGTTGAATGACAAAGAGAAGTATGTTGAATAATTGTAGTTGTTTAACATACCTTTTTTAACCTTACTTTATCATATATAATAACATGGTTGTTAACTCCAAGTCCTATGAACAGTTTGCGCATTCTAAGATAGATTCAGACATATTAGGGTCATGCCC
>CAYOKY010000124.1:0-3219 GCA_964404695.1 Microcaldota archaeon
ATATACGTGTGGGTATGACAAATCACGTTAAACGTGAATTAAGAAAAAATGAGGGGATTGAATGAATACAACAATGCAAAGGATTTGGTTAAACGACTTTCTGGATCTTATATCTAATTTGTCAAACAAGGGATACGACATTAAAATCAAAAAAGGTAGATTGTTCATAGGCCGACCTGTTCAAAAAATCAGGTTTGAAGACAAAAGAGACTACGGATTAGTTTTAGGTGACAGGCAATTCTATGAACAAATGGCTGAGCTTGTTGTAGATTACTATCCTTTGAGCCAATCTGGTGATTTTGAGCTTGACTTTAAAAAAGAAGGTCTGAGTGAGCTTGAAATTAAACAATGGATTGAGGAACTAATAAAACAGAAGGTTAAACTAACCGATGATACGTTTAAGGTGATTGAATGGATAAGATTGATGAAATAATTGAGTGGGCTAAGAAATATCATAGTTTTTCTTATAGGGAATTTAAAGACGGCCATACCAGAATAGTTGCTGAACAAGTCGCTGAAGAGATATTTAGGGAACTTTATGAATTAAGATTAGATGAACCGGATAGTGTAATTTTGACTCATTTATCTGATAAAGACAATATTGAATTTAATAAATGGTTGATAAATAAATGGCAGAGAAATAAAGGTATAAAGAAAAATTCAGATGCAAGATATGATTATGTCAGGGAATTTTTATTAGAGAAATTGAAAAAGGAATGGGTGATTGAATGAGATTAAAAATATTTTTTGATAATGGAAAGAAAGGGTTCTTAAGCAAAGGTTGTAAAATAGATCTTTTTGCGGATAAGGAGAAATGCCTTATTCTGTTAAGGGAAGTTGACAAACTTATTGTTGGGTGTGATGAAAATGAATGAGACTTTAAAGAGAGAATTCAACGATTGGGGACTTTTCCGTAACGAAGAGATTGTTGAACGGGTTAAAAAAATAAACCTAAACGTTGAAACGTTGAGACAAATAAAAGACATATTAGACGACGTTTTGCGTGTAAACGAAGATGAAAATGAGGGTGAAGACGATGAATGTGAAGATTGAATTTAATTTATATTATTTCATATGGTTACTTGTAGGTTTAATGTTTGGTCTGTTGTTAGGTGCTGTTCTTTTTTATTACAGTCCTTCATATTGTGATATTGATACGCTGAAAGCGTGTGATGTGGCTAATATAGAATTAACATACGAAACCGAACGGTTACAGAAAGAACACCAAAACTTGATCAACTGTATTGCTATTAACACAACTTGTAATTACATAAAACAAGACAACGGTTGGGGGTGTAATAATAATTCAATAATGCCATCTTGTATAAAGGAAATTAAGAATGATAGTTCAACCTACGGTGTCCTGGAAGTAACATGGGATAATGAAACAATGTACGAAATTGAAACTCATACAAATGGTGTTTGTGACATAACAGGTTTAGAAATTTGTTCAGAAATAATTGAACAACCAGGTAATATTCCAATGAGTGTTCAAGCAAAAAAGAAAATAGATTGCGACGGATATGGTATTTATGAAGCGTTTGTTATTACTAAACCAGCAAATGAAAATTCATACTGGAATATCCAGGATTGTTATTTAATAGACGAGGTGGGTTAATGAAATGGATTGAATTGTTTAATGATTGGATCAGAGAAGTAACAAAACGAATAACAAACATTGAACAGAGAATTGAGAAATTAGAGGGGGATAAAGATGAATGATATAACTGAAAAGGATTTGCAATATTTAAGAAACGAGGTTGAACCTAGAGAAATTGAATTTAGAGTGTTTGATAAGGACTTAAAAAAGATGATTTATCCTAAACCTTTAAAGATATTTCAAGTAACGTCAACCGGGATAAGTGATCTAATCTTAGGTAATTTTTATATAGGAAATATAACTGATAATTATAAAATCAGAAATATTAATGATATGAAAAAAGCAAAAGAAAGATATATTTTAATGCAAAAAACCGAGTTCAAAGATAAAAACGGCATTGAAATGTATGAAGGGGACTTAATCAATTGGGAGCATTATTCGAGAGAATATCACTGTGAGAAGTGTGGTTATAGCAAAGGAGGGGACGTTAAGCATGTTATTTTATGGACGGTTAGAGGTTGGTCTCATCACGCTATTTATGAGGATACGTATCCGTTTGATGATGAAAAAGATTTACATGACATAGTAATAATAGGCAATATATATGAAGGTGAAAAAGATGAAAAATGAATTTAAATGTGAACTCAGCCGTAACGGATTGAATTTGGTTATTTTTATCCCGAGGGCTTTATCAAACGATTTAAACTTAAAGTTTAAAGACAAAGTTAAAGTTAAACTGGTGATTGAATGATAAAATTGTTTGGTGTAGAAATAATAATGGGTCAAGATAATATTAGATGTGATGGATTATATTCAACCGAAAAGAAAGCAGAAAAAAGAATAAAGGAATTATTGAAAACAAATAACTATCTTGACGCTTTTTATATTGTTTATTTTAAGGTTGATAACAATTATAATGTATTAAATAACTGCCCTTATCTTCCTGCTAAATATATAGAATATGAAGATAAAAGAAGAATTGAAAAAACAAATATTCATAGGTATTCAGGGTATGTAATAGAAGATAAAATGAAATGGTTTGATATAAAAATTAACAAAAATTTAATTGATAACGATGTGGTTGAATGAACTGTAAGAATAGTAAACAGAAAAAACCTTTTTGTAAACAGTATACAATAGATGTTTGTCAGTGTAAACATTGCGGTAGAGATATAGCTTTCTTTTCCGAAGAGTTTGTTAAAAAACTAACCAATTATTGTGCAGATACTGGGTGGTGTCATTTGATTAAATTAACACGAGGTGACGGTAGTATTATAGGACATGAAAAGGTAGACCGATTTGGTTGTTCAAACCCAGAACCTGAGGTGGTTTAATGGATAAGATTGATGAAATAGTAAAAATTAAAACAGAAGGAAAATGGACTGGTGCATTTTATGATTTGGGTGAAGAGGACATTAAAGAAATATCCAAACAAGTAGCTAAAGAGATATTTAAAGATATATTTAATTCATCTAATAATGAAAATGGAATTAGGAGATGTATAAAAGAAGATATGATAATGTCTTTTGACAGAGAAATGCAGACAATTAAAAAGAAATGGTTGGGTGATTGAATGAAATATGAATGGAAACATGTAATATACGGAATAATATTTTTTC
>CAYOKY010000125.1:0-3197 GCA_964404695.1 Microcaldota archaeon
TTAGCCATGATTAATATAGATATTTATAGTTTATAAACTTTTCGGTATTTTCTTATTTTATCTTATTTTAAGACTTATTTACTTTTTATTATACATATACTTATATATACCTATACTTACTTATTACTTACTTAACTCATTTTTTTTACATATACATATTTTATTTCTTATTACTTTTTTACTCTTAGAGAGACTTTTCTTCAAACATTCTTCTTTCAGAAGACAATACTAATAAACACACTACAGACTAATACTACAATGCATCAAATTGAAGAATAGAGCTATCCTAATAAGAGATCTTAATAGAATAGTAGAAATATATTAAAAAAATAAAAAAAGGTTCCAGATCAGTTAATAATCTGGTAATTCAGGTGCTTCCTGTGTTTCAGCTGTTTCCTGTTTTTCTGGTGTTGCTTCTGTATCAATTGTTTCTTCCTTATCAATCTTCTCAACTTTAGGTGCATTATATGTATCTGGTTTCTGAACATAGTACATATTTTTACCTTTTACATTCTTCTTAGTTAAGATTAATGATTTTCCAGCTAACGGTTCATGCGTCTTCAAACTATTAAGTAAAGTCCACGCACTTGTAGCAATACTTGCTTTCTCGCCATTACCATCTAAAACATTAAAAATGTAGTAAACACCTTCACCATTAGTATTTGGCATCTCAACAGGACTCTCGAAATCTGCTGCAAATGTAATATGCACAGGTTTCTCTAATTCAAAAGTTATCTTCTTAGGGTATCCTTGTAAATTATTCCATGTACCAGTTTGTGGTTTTTCTGTTTGTTTCTCGGTTGCTTTTTTTTGGTTTTCCATTTTTTACCTCCTTACAATAAGTTAATCACATTAGACTTTATAAACTTTTCGGTAATTATATATCTGATCTTAACATCTTCTTAATTACATCAAGAGAATTAGGAATATCCTGGCCCTTTGCAATCCTTATCTTATTATCTTTTTTGATTGTTTTAATATGAACATCACACAAATTAAAGCCTCTACCAATAGCATGCGCCTCTCTTACTTTAAAGATGGCTTTATAACCAATTAATTCTTCAGCTATTGGCAAGTTACTATCTAACCTCTTTTTTATTATTTGACAAAACTCACATAATGCACTCATGATTATAAACAGGGATTCTGGCATGGACATTGCGCTTCCTACACAATAAAGAAGCTCGAAAGGAACAAATAAACCAAAACCCCTTAAATTATATAAGAATAATTAGTATTTAAAGCTTTCGGTAAAAAGTTTTGGCCCTTAAATTAAGCAATCTTTTCCATCAATTTTTAAGACAGATTTTGCCTTAAAATTATCTAATAAAAATCTCCTTAAATATGCAACAATTCTTTTATCACTAGCTTCTGTTTCAATTTCTATCTCTATTTTTTTAATCATATTTTTCTCCACCAAAGATAACAAACATACTTCCGCTTTGACCAGTCCCTTTTTCTGTGTATTTTCCTTTTGAATTATATCCTTTGAACTTAATCCTTCTTCTTATAAATCTTATTTCTGCAAAAGGTAATATTAATTCATGGAATATTGGGATCTCTGTTGCTACTGGAATTAAAAGAATACAAACTTTTCCTTTTAGAGATTCTTTATAAGCTTTTCTGATAAATGCAACCTTATCCTTATTATTATAAGGGGGATTAACAAAATTAACTTCTTTCCAATCTATTTCTAAACCATCCCATTCTTCTAAATTATGTTTTAGTGGGCATGGATCAAAGAATTCTCCGAACTCTTTTTTTATATTTTCTAAAATATAATCTGGAGTAGCCCAATCATCATTCTTTGATCCGTTCTTTTTACTTCTTTGTTTACTCATTTTTTAAATATATGGTTAGTCATTTCTTGCCAATGTTTGTTACAAAACCAAGCATTACCTTCTTCAAAGTAAACACCATCATCAGAATATGATAGCTCTGTATAACTATTGTTTTTAGTTTTTATTTTTTCTTTTTTTATTTCTATCTGTTTCCTACAAATTTCACACATTCTAAGATTTTTAATATCTAAATCCTTGTTCATCACAACATAACCTCCATTCTAATTCCATTATAAAAATTTGCCTTAAATTAGGAGAAATTTGATGCTGCGTATTTAATATGTTTTCTATATGATCTGTATCTAAATCACAAATAGGTTTATTATCATAAACAGGCAAATAGTAAAAATAAGGTTCTCCTCCAACAATTGATGATTCTAATATATTTCCTTTAATTATACCCCAAGTTTGAATTTCCCTTAAATATTCAAATGGTATATGATAATCAGAAATCTCTGCATTCCAAGTTTTAAGACTATCTTCAACTAATCCTAAATTAATAAGTAATTGACCAAATCTTTGATCTTGTGATGCAGACCATTCTTCTTCTAACCATTTAAGAAATGGTTTAATTCTCTTAGAAGACCTCATTTAAAGTCTCCTTAAATTTATTCTCTTTTTTTATTTTTTTCAATTGGAACTCCAGTTCCTTTCGTTGTCCAATAAATAAAAGAAATAGGGGTTTATAAACATTTCGGTAAAAAGGGAAAAAAAATAAAAAAAAATAAATAAATTTGTTTAGTTAAATAATATTATTTAAATATATTTAACTTATCTTTGATCTTTTTAAGTTCATCATTAGCAACTTTAATAATCCTCTCTTGTTCTTCCTTATCATTAATAAGAGTAACATAAGCTTCTTTTGATTTCTTAGCTTCATAATTAGCTTTCTCTTCTAAAGCTTGAATTTTTCCTTCAGTTAGATTCTTCTTACTAAAGTTTTTTAATTTTTCTACATCCATTTTATCTGTTGATGCCAATGAAACTACTTTCATATCTGCGATAGTAATTGTATCTGATTGGATTAATTCAATATCTGTAGTACAACAACCATGTCCATTCTCTGGCCAATAAACAAATTTACCATCATCACAAATATCTGTTATATTGTGAATAATAAATTCTTTACCCTTTTCCCATCCAAAGCCTCTTCCACTTTCTCCAACACATCTAACTATATCTCCAACTTTAAACTTTGTTTTTGGATTTGTTTCTACTAATTTCAAATACTTTGGATTAATCCACCATCCATATCCAGTTTTACATTCACCATTTAAATCATGTAATTCTACATGATTCTCATCAAATTCAATTCCAACAAAACTACCATCATTAAATATTTTAATAGTTCCTTTC
>CAYOKY010000126.1:0-3168 GCA_964404695.1 Microcaldota archaeon
TTCAACTTAGTTCCAATCTATCCCTTGGACGGCAGTAAAGTTATGGCATACAGTTTTATCAGATGGATCAAATGGTTTGGACTTTCAGTTATTATGCTGCTTTTCATTCGTCCGGAATCGTTAACTTTCATTTTATTCCTGGTAATGATATCATTAATCTTATCTTTCATGTCACGCAAAAATAAACTTATGCGAGGTTAAATCATGGAAATAAACAAACGCATAACTATCGGTAAAGGTGCCGAGGCAGTCGTTGAAGAAACAACTTTTTGCGGAATGCAGATTTTAATCAAACACAGACCGCCAAAGAAGTACCGGGAAAAGCAATTAGACGAAAAACTAAGGTTGGAACGAACCAAAACCGAAGCAAAATTACTGCATAAAGCCAAACAACAAAAAATAACGTGCCCTATCGTTTACTATGTTAATGATTTTGATATTTACATGAACAAATTTGAAGGTCACACATTGAATAAGACCAAAATTACTGCACATGAACTTAAAGACATTGGAAAAATACTTGCAAAATTACACAGTTTAGACATTATCCATGCTGATTATACTACTGCCAACATTATGCGAACAAATAAAGGTACAGCAGTTATAGATTTCGGGTTATCATTTACAAGCAAACGCATTGAAGATAAAGCCAATGACCTGGTGACGTTAATGCAAGACCTAGGCATTGAAAGCAAAGAAATGGAAACCATTATCAATGAATACCAAACTCCAAACAACAAAAACATAGTTGCACGGGCTTATGAGGTATTGAAAAGGGGAAGGTATCACAAGGTTTCAAAATTTCATAATTAAAAAATTACCAATCACTATCGGATTTGGGTTTTTGAGAAGAATTATTTGATTTTTCCCAGGAATCATTTGCTTTTTTCAAAGAAGAAGTAGTTGATTCTTCAGTTTTTTCCAAAGAAGAACTATTTGATTCTTCAAATGAATTTGTTTTTGACTTTCCTGCATTGTTACTCTTTAATGAACTATAAATAAAACATCCCAAAGCAAACAACAAGGAATCAATAATAAACTGAATTGCAGCTACAGTTAATAATATCAAAATACTATTAACTTCAAGCAGTTGAATGTTTGCATTACTACCAGCAAAAGATACAAATAATATATTTAATAATATAAACAAGAAACCTGTAGAAATAATTACCTTAACTAATGCATATGTAACCGTTGCTGTGAGTATATCCACTGTTTCAATATAAAAATTACTACTTAATTTCTGATATAAGAACATGGTAACATAACCAGCAAGAACCAAATATACTGGAATAAAACAACATAAAACTGATAAAGAAGAAATAAGTAATGCAACAAGTAGATAAGATATTATCCCAACAACTGCTCCTATAACCCCTGCTTGAACTGCTCTCATAAAGTCACCAATCATCTGAAGATTTTATAACATCTTTAGTTTTATCTTGTAGAATAACATTTCCACCAAAACTGAAGCCATCTTTTTTAATTTCTTTATACAAAACAAATAAAATAATACCAGTAGTAAAAGATAAAAACTCCTGAAGTAAAGAAATAAACATGACAAAAGATAAAGCAACGATTAAATAAAAAACATTTCCCTGATAAATATTTGTATATATAAGGGTGAACAAATCAATAATAGTAATAAATATTGTTGTAATTAATACATACAAAATAATTAAAATTACATAATCCATAAATTTCAATGTTTTGTTATTTAAAAATTTCAAACAGATTACAATAGTCAATATAATTACAATAATAGGGTGCAAAAAAGAACAGATATAATTAAAAAAAGTTAACAAATAATGCAATACTACAAATACGCTCCCCATCTCATTTAATTTAAATTCTAATATTGCAACAGACAAAATTTGTGTTAATAAATGAATTACAATAACCACAAATGCAACTTTCGCAGAAAGACAAAATATATCTGATATTTTCATCAACTTCACTTCTTATTCAACTTTATGTTAATCTAATTAATAGAAGAGGGCAATTAAAGTCCCTTCATTCTATTTTTAACTCAAATTTATTAGCAACATTACGTAATAAACCATATAGTTTATCCATGGCTTCTTTTTCTGCATTTTTAGCTTGATTTTCTTTCATAAACCACAAAATAAGAGGACCTAATATCAAACCAATAACAGTCCAAAAAGTCAAAGCAGCAGAGATAATTAAATAAATGAAAAAATATTTTGACTCCTTTGTTTCAACAGTAAGATTAATTTCTAAATCTTTCCCAGTTTTTTGAAAAAGATATCTACACCTAATTTTATATAATAATTCTTCATTAATATAACCTAAACTCCCTCTATCAGATTGTATGTTGCCACTAAAGAGATTCAGAAATCTTGTTTTCATCTCAGAATAAATTTCATCTTCCTTCGATGCCGCGCCTTTAATTAAATACATCTTATTTATTTCCATAACCTTAAAATTACCATAAACATTTAAAATTGTTTTGTCTCGCAAAAAACAAAAATAAACAAGATTAATATAAAACAAACTGTTATATTTAAAATAACAACTGTTATACAATATATAACATGTTAGAAAAAATCTTAAAATCAAAAGCAGAAGTTAAAATACTTGGAATAGTGTTATTTACAGATGGATTACATTTAAGAGAGATATCAAGATTAGCTAATGTTTCACCTTATGAAACAAAAAGAGAACTGGACAATTTCACTAAATTAGGTATTTTGAATAGGAAACCCAAAGGTAATTTGAGATTATTTTATTTAAATCCCAACTGCCCCATCCTAACAGAACTGAAAAATCTATATCTAAAAACAGAAGGCATCTTTTCTATTATAAAAAAGGAATTGACAGATAAAGGATTAAAATACGCTTTAGTGTATGGAAGTATGGCAAATGAAACTTTTAATGAAGGAAGTGACCTTGACCTTCTTTTAATAGGAAACATTAATGAAACCAAACTTGAAAAAATAATATTAAATATACAACAAACAACGAAAAGAGAGATAAACTATGTATTATGGACAGAAACAGAATTGAAAGGAAAACTCAAAAATAAAGGGGGATTTATAAATTCAATATTAAAAAAACATATAATAATGATTATTGGTGATAAAAATGAGTTTATCAGAACTTGAGAAAAGAGGAGAAATACAAAAAACGGATAAAGATATTAACACT
>CAYOKY010000127.1:0-3090 GCA_964404695.1 Microcaldota archaeon
CGTAAACTCAAACATTTATTATTCATATTCACTTTCTTTTATCATTTCAAGCTGGTCAGATTCTTCGTAAGTTCCCAATTTTGCTTGTTCCATATTTTTTTCAGCTTGCCTGTAATAACTATTTTTTAACTCAATGCCAATACCTTGTCTACCCCATGTAACAGCTGAATAAACCTCACTTCCAACACCCATAAATGGAGTAAAAACAGTTTCCCCCTTATTTGTTCTTAAGTGGATAACTCTATCAATTACATCAAGCTGCAATGGATGTACATGTTTTTCATCGTCTGGGTCTTTGCAGTCACGAAAAGGCAAAACTCTCCCCATGTTTATATCATCCCAAATAGATGAAGCATATCTACGCCAAATCCAATGAGAATATTTGTTTAACTTTTGATCACCCTTGAAGTTTTTAAATTTTAACAAATCTTCAGGGATAGGACATTCACCTGAATAGTAACTCAACCCCGTTGGATGTTTGACTGGTATTTTATTTTCACCATGCTTCCTAAAAATTAAAATATAATCAGCGGATGCAACACCACCATAAATACCATCGTCAACTATTGTTCTGTGGCTCAAATTATGTGTCATAGTCCTTCTTCTTACCCATAATGGTTCTTTCCATATCGTATGCCTTGCTATAAAATGCCACCCTAGACGTTCATGTAATTTTATTATATCTCCTGGAAAGTCTGTCAAATAATCATGACCGGTATTGCTTGATGGGATATCGGTACAATGTACAGCCGAAATTCTACCAGTCAATGTTATCCTATTTAACTCTTTAACTACATATTCGTAATGTTTAAAAAACTCTCCATAATCAGAACAATTTGAAAGATCACGCTCATTGCTTGAATAATTATATAAACCTCCAAAAGGTGGAGAATATACCGATAAATGAATTTTATCATTTGGTATTTTTGACATAACTTCAATACAATCCGAATTGTAAATAGCATACTTATCTGTTATTTTTTGTTTGTTTACAGCCATGAAGGTATCCTCTCTTTGTTTTTAAATTTATCAATCTTTTTATAACTTACAAAATTATTCATTTCAGTTACTAAATTTTGAAACATTTTATCAGCGGCATCCGCTTTTCTTTTAAGGTTTTCAAATACTCGTCTCTCTCCCTCTGTTGCTATAATATCAATCGTAACTTCATTTTTTTGACCGAATCTCCAACATCGTCTAACCGCTTGATAATATTGTTCGTATGAATGAGAGGGAAAGTATGTCTCGTGTGCGCAATGTTGAAAATTTAACCCCCATGCACCTATTTTTGGTTTAGTTATCAATACTCTTATTTCTCCTTTGGAAAAAGCAACAAATTTCTCTTCTTTTAATTCATCTCTATCGTGTCCACTAATTTGGATCGAATCTTTTATTATTTCTTTTAGATAATCCCCCTCATTGTTTAGATGGCACCATACAATAGCTGGCTTATTTGTATGTTCTACCAATTTACAAGCCATTTCACATCGTTCTTTTATAGTTCTTTTTCTCTCTTCCCTCTGTTCCCTTAAGTCTTTTGCTGGTAAATTAAAAAGCATACCCTCTGCGAAAGTTTCAGCCTCGACCATGTGCATATTTTCTTTTAATAATTTTAGTTTAAACTTACCGTCGTCAAAACCTAAGTCCGACGGTTTTCTGCAAGCCCTAGCCCATGATGTTATATATCTCCAAAATGGTATCTCTGAATGACCTTTAAATCGCCACTTCGGAGCTTCGCCATACATCCTTCGAGTAGAACTATTGTTTAAATCATTTTTAAAGAATTTGTTTAACATATCCATATATCCCAAATAACCCAACGCCTCGCTAGATGTTCCCAATTCTATATAATCATTAGGTGCGGCAGTTGCAGTTGCTAATAGTCTATAAGGTATTTTTTTTGCAAATTGGGTTATAGCTTGTTTTATTGAACCATTAAATGATTTTAAAATAGAGCTTTCATCACAAACAATACCTGAAAAATTCGAAGGATCAAAGTGACTTAATTTTTCATAATTTGTTACAACTATATTCCCTTTTACTTTCCCATCATTCGATCTATTTATTCCTATGTCAAACTTTTCGCCTTCTCTTACAGTTTGGGAAGCAACCGCCAACGGAGTGAGTATTAATACGGGCTTATTTGTTTGACGTGCCACATTTTCAGCCCACGTTAACTGCATTATTGTTTTCCCTAGCCCACAATCATAAAACAGTGCGCCTCGACCTTTCTCTACCGCCCAATCAACGCTATTCTCTTGAAAGTCAAATAAACCTTTAGGCATAAAGATAGTTTTAAATCCCGTCTTAGATCCGCAGTTTGTTTTATTTTCTAAAAATTTATTATAATCCATTTTACTCTTTCTCCTTTAGATTCTCAATGAGCCAATCGAGGCGGTCTGATTCTTTTGTTTGTAGGAAATCACATAAAATATCTTTGTACCCACAAAAACTAGTACAATTTGGCTTATAGCATTTCTCTCCAGTATTCTCACACTTCCACAATCTTGGAGCTAAATCAACCACTAACTGCCATAGGACTTCGGTGTAGTAATCTATAAAATATATCATAAAAGCTATCTTAGCAACGTGTGCTTTAGAATATGTTGTAAAACCAAAGTTCATTGCTAGGTAATCTAATATAAACGCATCATCCACCCCTGCCCTAATCTTGATAAGGTCAAGTACTTGCTTAGTTTTGTTCATGACCACTCCTTTAACCAATCCGAGCATTACCTCTTTATGGTTTTGTTATTTTTCCTATTCTCTTTTCTGAAATGCTTGTCAATCCTGTTATGGCATCTTTGACACAGAGCAATCAAATTTTTCCTGTCACTATTCTGAGGATTGTAGTCTAAGTGATGTACTGTCAACACCACCTTACTTTTTGTCTTTGGGTGCGGTTGATTATTTTCAGCATCACATAATTCGCACTTAAATCCCGCTTCGTATCTTACTTTATACGATATATCTTTCCAGTTTTTTGGATATAGTTTTCGTTTTTCCTTGCTTATAGGCATTTATCCCCCTCAATGGGTTTATTTTAACGACTTAAAATACTTTATAGCACCTAGATACTCTTTAAGATAT
>CAYOKY010000128.1:0-3088 GCA_964404695.1 Microcaldota archaeon
TTTTGTATAGAGGGCTTTATTAATAAAAAATCATTGTTTAAAAAAAAGCCATTTCAGTATATCTCTCGCTTTTTTTTGTATTTCACTTTTACCTTAACCCTCCTTTAGATTGGGCCGAAATTTCCCCTTCAATTCCATGCTCCTGAAAAATTGCACGCAAAACAAAATCCCATTAAACATCCATCTTTTCAAAGAAGTATCTCCGCCCATTTTTCTTTCATCCCTGTTTCTGTGCAGTTTCCTTCATCTGCTTTTCCTTGTCTTCCTGTGCCTTGATCTTTGCAGGACACTTAGGATTCAAACAAAAGTCATACTCACTCATCTTATGTGACTTGGGTTTAACATGCACAATAGGTAAACCGCACGACTCACAAACCTTGCCCGTTGGAATAATGTCAGCATTCTGAGGCAATGCATAAGTGGTCCTGCAGTTTGGGAACCCTTCACAACCTATAAACTGCTGTTTGGTTGCACGGGCAATACGAATCATTAAACTTAAACCGCAATTGGGACACTTGCCAATCAAAATTTCTTCGCGTATGGCTGCGGCAATCTTTTTACCGATTGACATTTCATTCTTCTTAAATGTCTCAGAGATTTTCCTAACAGTATTTTCACCGGTTTTTATAATGTTATCTCTCTTTTTTGCTGCCACCTTATAATCCTTAGAATTCTGAATGCCTTCCATTTCCTCTTCAAACTGGCGGGTCAATTGTTCGTCAAGAATCTCAGAACAATATGGTTCAAGGGCATCATGAACTGTTATACCCAAAGGTTTAACTTCCAAACTCGTTCCCATTACATATTCACGTTTAAACAATGTATCAACGATAGTGGCCCTTGTTGCCTTGGTTCCAAGATTTCTTTTTTCAAGCTCAGATATTACTGTTGCCTGCGTATATCTTCTTGGCGGTTTAGTTTGCTTTTTATCTGTTCCAAACTTGGCCTTAACACTACCCTTTGAAATCTCAGGAGGCGGTATTTCTTCAATCCTTGAATATTTATAATATTCCAACCACCCTTTCTCAACAGTGTACGTACCTTTACATACAAACTTTTCATTTTCACAAACCAGATTAGCTTTCCACGTCTCCCTTTTTGCATTCGGAGCCAGGCATGCCAAAAATCTTGACACAATCAAATCATAAAGTTTTTGTTCACGTGAACTCAAATCCTTGGGCTTTAACCCGGTTGGATGAATTGCAGGGTGGGCAGGGTCTTCTTTCTTGCCATTGTTTGGTTTAATACGATTTTCAGATAACAATTTCTTAACATGATCAGAATATTCAGATTGTTTAGACAACTCATTTAAAATATGTTTAATATCAATCTGCGGTGGCAACTGTTGTGATGACGTTCTTGGATAAGATATGTATGAACCTTCATACAACGATTGTGCTAATTGCAATATTTGTGATGGAGTAATTTTAAAAGCACCATATGCCTCAATCTGCAATGAAGTCAAATCAAACGGCGACGGGGCTTTCATAATTGTCTTGGATGTATCAAGACCTGTTATCTCCGCCTTGCCCTTGCTAACTTTATCCAAAATCAGTTTAACTTCATCCTCCTCAAAGAATTTGCCCTTAGTATGCAGATAAATTAACATATCATTTTTGGCCCATAATTCCCAGTAATCCTGAGGCACAAAAATCTGGATCTCCTTCTCGCGCTTGACAAGGACGCTTAACGCAGGTCCTTGAACACGACCTATGGATAACACTTTTCTAATCTTATTCTTTCGTAAAGCACTCATTAATGCCCGGGAAAGATTAATACCATAATACCAATCCAACATATGCCTGGCTTCACCGGCATACGAATTAGGGAGATCCAAATCAAACCTATTATCAAAAGCGTCAACCAAATCTTTTTTCGTTAACGCAGAGAATTTCATACGCAATGCTTTCTCAGGATTAAAGCCACAAGCAAATCTTATAATATTATAACCAATAAGTGAACCTTCAACATCAAAATCGCAAGAATTTATTACTTCTTTAACGTTCTTGCTAAGTTTTTTTATTACGTCATAATATTTCTTGACATAAGCTGATGAAGTACCAACCTCAAAACTCGGTTGCCAAGATATATCAAAAATCGGATATTCCAACCAACTACGTTTACCTTTTTCTGCCAAGGTAAATATGTGGCCAACTGCTGAAACTACATAAGTTTCCATGCCCTCTTTAGTAAATTTATAATAACTAACCTGTTTATCTCTAACCATATCAAATTCGCCTTCTGACAAAGCATTAGCAACTTTCTCCGCAACTTTAGGTTTTTCACAAATAATCAAACGCATAACCGATTATGTAACCCTTAATATTTAAAAAATGTTAAGATGACTAGATACATAGCAATAAACATTAATAACAATAAATATTAATAGCAATAAACATTACAAAAAAGAATAATGGTGAATAATTTATGACTGATATAAACCTCAATAAAATAGAACAACTTGCATACAAATATGCATTACAAAACGCCTATGACCACGGTCAAGCCAAACCAAACATTAGCGGTAAAATCATTGCTGATTACCCGGATTGCAAAAATGATATGAAAAATACCATGCAGATAGTAATCCAAATTATAGACAAAGTTAACAAAATGAATAAAGATAAAATTGAAAGTGAAATGAAACAATTTGAATATCAATCCAAAACCAAACCAGAAAGGGAAGGATTACCTGAGCTTGAATTTGCAAAGGATATAGAAATTGTAACAAGAATCGCACCCAACCCGAGCGGGTTATTGCATTTGGGACATGCCAAGCAAATCATATTATGTGATGAATATGCAAAAATGTACAAAGGCAGGTTCATTGTAAGATTAGAAGACACTGACCCTAAGACAAAAAAACCAATGTTAGAAGCTTATGACCAGATTCCAAAAGACATTGAATGGTTAGAGTGCAACATTGACCAGGTGATTAAGCAAAGCGACAGGATTGAAAAATATTACAAATATGCTGAAGAACTTATTAAAATGGATAAAGCATACGTATGCACATGTCCAGTGGAAATCATGAGAAAAAACAGAGAAGAGGGCATTGCATGCAAATGCAGAGCACAAACAATTGAAC
>CAYOKY010000129.1:0-3071 GCA_964404695.1 Microcaldota archaeon
AAAAAAATTAAAGCAAAAAAAGATACATCTGTCTATATGATAAAAATATTAAGGTTTAGATATGTTAAAGCATTTTTCTTTTTGGTTGGAATTTCTGTGTATGAATGTTTAACGCTTGGTGGATATTTAAATTGGGCATTAATCCCTTTTGCTTTCATTTTCTGGCTATATTTAAGGGAAATTTTTTCTCCACAATCTTACGAAATAACTTATATGGGTGAAAAAAAATGAAAACAACAAAGATAAATGTAGGATTAGCAATATCAAGAAATTTCAATAAGGTAACTTTGGACATAATTGATGAAGCTATTGAACATAATTCTGACGAAGAATTTAAGGCAAAAGTTCGACAAAAATTTAACTTACTGCGAACGGAGGTTGACTTAGAGTTTGAAAAAATGAATAGACAAGATAAGGATGGATGAATTGAAGACTTTAAAGGATATGAAAGTATGTAGTGGTTGTGCTGGTGAAGGTTTCTTAAATTGTGGAGACAATAGTGATTATTGTGATAAAATAGAATTAAAACAAGAAGCAATCAAGTGGATAAAAAATATTAATAAGCTTATTGATGATAATCCAATGAGGACAACTATAGTTGCTGAAGGACAAATATTCATATTTACAGCCTTTTTTAATATGACAGAGGAGGATTTGGAATAAGATGGTAGAAATACTAAGTGCTCTCATATGGTTAAGCGATGGTAAGAAAATCTGTGAAGAGTGTTGGAAAGAAGGTTCATATTGGGTCTTAGGGGAAGGAGGATTAATTTGCTGGTCAGACGGAACACCTGCAAAGGTTCATTTGAATCAGTTAGGTTCTAAGAATTGGAAAGTTTATGATGATGATAATAATTTTTGTATTAAAATATTTACAACTAAAGAAATTATATCAGAGCTTCATAGGAGGCAATCAAAATGGTAGAAACACAGATTAAAGATGATATAACCCAACTCCAGTTAGAAAATAGAGATTTGAACAAAAGAGTTGAAACTATTGAAAAAAGTCTTGGTTGTCCAAATTGTGGGCATATGAAAGTTTGGTTTACTAAAGGCGAAATGCATTGTAATAATTGTATGAGCACTTTTATTAATAAGGGAGGTAATGATTATGGAAAATAATAATGAGGATGTTAAGGAAAATTGTGATTCAATAGAAATTGGAAGTCCAACAAAAGAAGGAAAATTGAAAGTTTATTTTAATTCTGATGATGTTGAGGGTGCAAAGAAAAAGGTTGATAATGCTAAGGAAATTCGAGAATATGCAAATACTAATGTGGCGGTGAATATATAAAATGGTGAAAGATAAAATAATTCCTGTAAAAATTGGCGATAAATTGAGTCTTAGCATAACCAAATTTGGCAGGAACGGAGACCCAATGATGGTTCACGAAGGTTTCATAATTTTCTTACAAAATGTTGGACGTAGTGGTGTTGATGTGGGTCGGCTTGTTGATATTAAAATAACTAAGGTTTTAGATAAGTTCGCTTTCGCTGAAATTGATAAAGACAAGACTGAAGGACTATTCGCAGAATCTGGGGAAACTGTACAATGATATTAAATCCAATAATATGTGAAGAATGTAAAAGAGAATTGCAACCAAGTAAAATTGGTATAAAACTTAGTAAAGGAGACTCTGGTGATTTAATAAAAGTATGTATGTTTTGTGGACATGAAGTAAATATAGACGCAAACAAGGAGAAAAGTGACTAAGATGGCAGGAATTAAAATAATTGATGCTAAGGTTGTAGGGCTTTGCAGTAAATGCAGAAAGGAAGGCGATGAAATTCCAAGATATACAAATGGTAAGATTATTGAAGATAGTTTCATTTCTTGCTTAACTGTAGCATTAGGCGACGGCATCTGCGTGAAAGACGAGGTGGAAACATAAAATTACAGAATGTTAAACCAACTAAATATGATAATCTTTATACACAACAAGAGGCAATAAAGTTTTTATGTGATAATATTGATTTATCTAAAATTAAAACTGTATGGGAATGTGCGAGTGGAACAAATAATATTTCAGATTATTTAAATAAACTTGGTATTAATGTTATTTCTACTGATATTGAGCATGGAGTTGATTTTCTTGGGAGTGATTATGATTGTGACATAATAATAACAAATCCACCATATTCATTAAAGAATGTTTTTTTGAAAAGAGCATTTGAATTAGGAAAACCATTTGCTATGTTATTACCACTAACAACATTAGAAAGTGCAGTAAGAAATGATTTGTTTAGAGATAAGAATATTCAAGTTTTGATTCCTAATAAGAGGTTTGATTTTACTGGAAAGAAAAACTGTTGGTTTGCAACGGCTTGGTTTTGTTGGAAAATGAAATTTCCGAAACAATTAAACTTTAGAAAAGTAAACGACGCAGAATTAGTATCAGGCGAAGAGGTGAAGGGATGAAATTATTATTAAGCGATGAAGAAGTGAAAGATATAATTGCTTCTCAATCTATGGAGGATATTAAAATGTATTCTGAAGGAAAATATAAGAAGTGGAATGTTGAAGGTTGTGGAGATGACGGAACTGGATTAGAAATAGAATATATATATACTGAAGCTGGAGATTTAAAGCAGAAATTCGCACAAGTAGCGAAAGGGGAACAGGAGGAAAAGCATGACTAAAAAACAACCATGTATAGATTGTAAGAAGGAAACTACTAACGGAGTTTTTATTTTAACTGGGAAGAATTGGGTTTATGAATATTATTGTATAAATTGTGCTAGAGCTTATCTTGGTAAAATGTCCAGCCAATCAATGTTAAAGCTAAATCAAACACAACTTAATCAAGCATCTAGGGAATATGATATGATGTTGCAGGGAAGTGTTAATGAAATGAAAAAGAATAATATTCTTATGGATGACATGCCTGTTGAATATAAGAAATTTATAACTAAAAAAAGCGATGGATTCGCATAACGAGACAATGGCGACTGAATTAAGAACATTAAAAGATATATTTGGAAAGAATCCTATTGATGAAGAACATTTGTGTAAACCATTAAAAGCTGAAGCTATAAAATGGTTTCATAGAAGTGATGGTAATAAACATAAA
>CAYOKY010000130.1:0-3063 GCA_964404695.1 Microcaldota archaeon
ATCTGCTTCGTAGATTTTCTTCTTGCGCATGCTCTGATATCTGAAATTGGTGAACTTCTTGATATCATCGCCCCAAGCTTTTTCAATTAAGGTGATTGGGCAGAGTACATTCATCGTCAAACTCGGATACAATTGCTTCAGGCCTTTGAAAATCTCTAAGGTTGTTCTGGTCTTGCCAGTGCCTACATCGTGGAACAAGGCGCATCTTACGCCTGTCTTACCGGCAAATTTAAGAGCTGTCTGTTGATGATCGAACAGCTTAAGCATTCGAGACTCTTTCCTTTAATAATGCTTCTAGTAAGATAAGATAGTTAATGCTATCTCCTAATTTCTCATTAATTATATCATTGCTCCAGGGATATTTAGATAAATTAGTATCTGAAATTAAATCCATAACGCTAACGAGGTGTTTCATCATCATGCCCTGCAAGGCCTGCTCCGGAGTCAATCCGCTTATTCTAGCCGCTACCTTGAAATTATGAAGCCTATCTTCACGAGCATACTCCTTGGCTTTACTAATAAATATCTTCTTTATCATCTTCAGCCGGTTGTTAACTATCTTATTAAATTCTGCTGTTTTCATTTTACCTCCTATGATTTATTTGGTTGTATATGTATAGCTCTGTCATCACTTTCATAATGTTGACCGTCATAACCATAATCTCTAAAAGCCATATTGTTAATAAAGTGGATCACATAACTGCTTTAATAAAAGCCATTTCCGCAAATTCTATTAAAAGTATAAATGTTATTACTGCCGCATCACAAGGTGTGTCAACTAGACCCAAACTCCATAAAACAACATAAAATATAGCACACATAATTTACTCCTTTCATTTAAAATAGGGTTGGCAGTAGGGATTTGCCAGACTTACGAGGCTTTTAGTGAGTTTCTCAGCTGTTAAAGTCACCCTACATGGACTCATACTCAGATTTACAGTCCGTCAGAGCTATCTATGTCTACCTTTTCCATCATACCAACCCCAAGTTTTCAAAGATTACTTTAATTCAAAATACATCAATACAAGTCCAATTGAAGTAGCAATTAAAAATATTGCTAATGATATTGGTTCTGGTTCTATTACAAACAATGTAGTTTCCATTATTTACTCTTTGTTAATCCCTACTTTTTTTTCCAAAACCATTAGAGATACAATAAACCAAATAACATATAATAAATATTACACAAACAACTACACTCCAAATTAACCAACTAGGTATTACTATGTCCATTTATTCTCCTTTCAGTTGCTCTAAACAAACTGGTTTATAATCCCAAAATTCACAATTAACATTTATATATCTTTCATCGTTTAATTTATTATGGTTTGAGTGTAGGTGCCCGTGAATATTTTTCTTTCCTCTTAATTCTTGTGGGTGTATAGGTGCGTGTGACAACCAGTAACCATATTTTTTAATTAATCCATTCATTATTTTTATTTTATTGTGATTGTAATATGGTAAGTGACAATGATTTCCTGTTATTAAATTTATATTGCCATTTAAACTACTGATTATTTTTTTCATATCGTAATCTTTATTTTTCATACACATATCACCTAATACCCAAACAACATCTCTTTTTTTTATTATTTCATTCCAGTTGTTGACAATATACTCGTCATGTTCTTTTGTTGTTTTAAATCTTGTGCGATATTTACATATTGCTTTATGTCCAATATGCAAATCACTCGTTAAATATACTTTAGACATCACTCCCCTTTCGTTTAAACCTCCTTTATTGCTGTAGTGGCAGGATTCGAACCTGCATGTGACTGATTAACAATCAGCTGCCTTACCAAATTGGCTACACTACAAATATTACGTATCAAAAGTTTTTCTGTAAACGTGTATAGCTTCTTCTATATCTGGGTCATAATATATGGCTGTGCTTTCCAAAGATGCGTGTCCTAGTAGTTTTTGTGCAACTTTTATATCTATTTTATTTCTTGCTAACCAATGTGCAAAGCTTCTACGGAACGTATGCCATGATACATTTTTATTATTTGGTTTGCAATCTTTAATATAATTAATTAACATATTACTAAGCTTTCCAGCAGTCATATTAAAAGCATTACATTCTTCTAACTCTGTCGCAAAATATTCTTTTAATATTGGTCTTAATTTTTTTGTAAACGGTACTTTCCTTTCTTTTTTAGCTTTATTAGGTAATCTTATGTATATTATATTGTTTTTTAAATCAATATCTTTCCTTTTTAAATTTAAAAACTCTCCAATTCTTATACCTGTATAATATAATATGTATAATACTGCTTTTACTTTAATTGGTTCTAACCAACACATATACCTAGCACAAAACACATATAATTCTTTTAGTTCTTCTTCTGTTAAATAATCAAATATTTTCCTTTTAACTTGTAATATCTTTATTTTATAAGCAGTTTCAATATAACTTTTATCTTTGTCGTTATAAGTAACTATATAATTATAAAAACTTCTTATTGATTTTATAGCAATATTCAAACTTTCTTCTTTGCAGTTTTTGTTTTTTTTATATAACAAATAATCAGTAAATATTTCAAAACTAAAATCTAAATATGTTAATTGATGTTGTTCTAAATACTTAAAGAAAAAACTCATTTCATTGTAGTAATGCAATCCATAGTCTTTTATAAGTAAATATTTTTTAAACTGTTGTAACATATTCCACATAAACATTAGTTCCTTTTTTATTATCAATACGGAGTTCTCCTATACATACTTGGGGATAGCTTCTAAGTTAAACGTTAAGTTTTTTTAAGTTTAACTACTAATTTAGCAATCTATCTCTGTTTCAAGTACTAGAAAAAAGCTTATTCTACCAAAAATAAGCACAAAAAAGAATTCGTTTTTACCGTCCTGAATATTTTCGAATATCCTAAGCGTTGGTCAAAGCTATCCCCTTAAAGGTCGTATATCCTACTGACTAATCTAGTTAGTACTAGTCTTGTAGAGGTGCGTAATGGGGAACGGCTCCTAAAAAGCCGTTCCTTGCAACACCAAGTATCTTTTTTGTTATCAACATAATTTTTCATCCTCCTAGTATAAGCATTATATTTTTTA
>CAYOKY010000131.1:0-3047 GCA_964404695.1 Microcaldota archaeon
ATGTATACTAAATATGAAAATGCAAGACTTATTGGGGCAAGAGCTTTACAAATTGAATGTGGTGCACCGCCTTTGATTTCAGTTGAACCTGAAAGTCAACCAATAGATATAGCAAAAAGGGAACTGGAAACGAACGTAATTCCTTTGGTTGTTTATTAATTTTTACCTATTTTTTAATTTTAATTTTATTGTTTGTGTTTATTTTTAATCATTTCTTTCTTTTTGTCTTTTTTGTTTCCGGCAAGTATTCTGTATAGAAGAGTTCTTCCACTTTTTCTTTAACAACTTTTAGTTTCTCATATTTTATAGACAATATTTCTATTATACTAATTATAATTCCTGCAATAGGCAAACTAACAATGGCTATCAATATAGGTAGAAGGAAATAAATGAAGGGTATAATTTTATTTTTGTAGTTTTTTGTAATATACCCTGCAACGCTTGCCATTACCAATACAATTACCCAAATAATATTACACATTATAAAACATATTACATCATTTTCCGGGCATAAAAATAATCCTGAGCATCCACTTTTTAACCATAATAAGTTTGATATTTCATTTTCAATTGGTAAAATACATTCTTTGTTAATGCAGTACCCTTCATTACAATCTAAAGTTTTTTCACATCCACCTATTATTTTGTTTGCTACGTATGGTGTTATACATAACCCCTTTTCGCAATATCCCTCATCACAATCCAATGTAATTGAACAACTGACTGCGTTTATGTGTGGGAGAAATAATGTTAATATAACAATTGCAAAATATATTTTTGTGTCCATATCCTTTTGAATATTGAAGAAAGGTTTATAAATAAATCCCTTTATTTAATTTTTACACTTTTTAATACTTGAATTGTTAAAGTATACTAAAAAAAGTAAAAATTTGTTTATGTTTAATGGAGGTAGATTAATATGGCACAAAAACCACATTTGAATTTAGTATTTGTTGGTCACATCGACCATGGCAAGTCAACTTTGGTTGGCAGAGTATTGTTTGACACTGGTGCAGTGACTGAACAACAAATGAGGAAACTCAAAGAAGAAGCAGCCAAATACGGTAAGGAAACTTTTGAGTTTGCTTATGTTATGGATAACTTAAAAGATGAAAGAGAAAGAGGTATTACTATTGATGTTGCTCATAAAGATTTTAATACTGATAAATATTATTTTACGATTATTGATGCCCCTGGCCACAGGGACTTTGTTAAAAACATGATTACTGGTGCTAGCCAGGCAGATGCAGGTGTTTTGGTTGTTTCTGCTAAAGAAGGTATTCAGTCACAAACTAGGGAACATGCTTTCCTTGCTAAGGTATTGGGTATTTCCCAGTTAATTGTTGCGATCAATAAAATGGACGCAATTGCCTATAAGCAAGAAAGGTATGACGAAGTTGTTGCCGAACTTAAGGATTTCATGAAAAAGATTGGTTATGATGTTTCTAAAATTCCTTTTGTCCCGGTATCTGCATACCAGGATGATAACATTGTAAAGAAATCTGAGAATACTCCTTGGTGGGATGGCAAACCATTAGTTGAATACTTTAATGATTTTGTTGTACCTACTTCTTTTGATGACAAACCTTTCAGGTTGCCTATCCAGGACGTTTACACTATCACGGGCCATGGTACAGTTCCTGTAGGTCGTGTAGAAACAGGTACTATCAAACCAAACACTAAAGTTATAATTAATCCTGGCAATATTCAGACTGAAATTAAAAAGATGGAACAACATCACCAGGAATTATCTATTGCAAGATCTGGCGATAATATTGGTTTCAATATTAAAGGTGTAGACAAAAAAGCTATCAAAAGAGGTAGTGTCGTAGGTCCAGTAGACAGTCCTCCAACTGTAGCAGAAGAATTTACTGCACAAATTATTGTTTTGCAGCATCCTACTGCGTTTGGTGCAGGATACACTCCAGTTTTCCATATACACACTACACAATTCCCTGGAACAATTACAGAAATAGTTGAAAAGAAAAGTGGGGACATGGAAAATAAAGAGTTATTAAAAACTGGTGACTCAGCAATAGTTAAAATCAAACCACTTAAACCAGTAGCTCTTGAAAAGTATATAGAATTCCCTCCTCTTGGAAGGTTTGCTTTAAGGGATATGGGTATGACTATAGCTGCAGGCGTTGTTATTGATGTTAAGAAAAAGGAGTAGATGAATATGGTTTCAAGCGCACGGATAACGATTGTCAGTAAGAATGCAGGAGTATTGAATACAGTTTGTGATGAGATACTGAATTTAGCACAAATCAAGGGAATTGCAGCGAAAGGACCAATACCTTTCCCAACAAAGAAAATAAAAGTTAAAACAAGAAAGTCGCCTTGTGGGGATGGTTCTGAAACTTTTGAACATTGGGAAATGCGTATTCATAAACGTATGCTTGAAATACCTGGCGACGAAGCAGTTCTGAGACAGTTAATGCGTGTGTGTGTTCCTGACACAGTTCGTGTCAGAATAACTTTGATTGAAAATTAATTTTTTCATTCTTATCTTTTTTTATTTTATATTTCATATACCTTATATTGATTTATGTCTAGGGTTATCTATATTTTAGCTTTTCATGGTAATAATATTAATTATAATTAAGTATTAATATTTCCAATTTTGAAAGTAATAAGAATATTATAATAAGAATATTAAGTTTACAATTTCATTGTTTTTTTAATCTTTTTAAGTTTTATCCCCATTTTTTTTGTTCTATAATAAAAAGTTCTTCTAGGCACTCCAATTTCTTTACATGCGTTCTTAATATTTGTTCCTTTGCGTATCAAACTTATTATTTTTTCAATTTCATTCGTGTTAGTTTTGTAGGGTGGTCCTTTTTTCACTGTATAAATTTGAAAATTGACATGGATCTTTTTTATTGCTTCCAATAATTTTGGTTTGATAGTTTTTATTATCCCTGGAGTGAAATATATTTTTTTGACCCTAGTTTCAGATAACAAGTGGGCCAATAATGACACTCCTGGTTTAACTTTTATTAATGCAACTGTCTCATCAGGGTTTTCTTTGATTTTCTTGTAGATCT
>CAYOKY010000132.1:0-3047 GCA_964404695.1 Microcaldota archaeon
CCTTACTTATTTAACCCATATATTTTTGATACACTACCTATTTATTTATGAAACAAAAACAAACATCTTCATATTCATCATATTGATATGCAGTATAGGTGTCTAAATCACAAACATCTATTGCACATCTAGTTTCATTTTCAATCATTTTTGTTCCAATAAAAAATGACCACACCATAATCGACATTACCAAAGTAAATAAAACTATAAAAATTATTGCAGTGGTTTTCCATTTACTATTTACCATTTCTTTTAACATTTTAAATTCCCCTCCTTATACTTTTTTATTATTCGTCTTTCAATTTGTAAATCTAATTTTTTCATTTTTTTATTATATCTTATGTCTTCTTTTTCACCATTATTAGCACCCATACATACATCTGCACAATTTTCTTTACATCCCCCATTAATTCCTGACGGAAAATTTGTATTAAACGAACAACCAGAAGTATTACAATTAATCTTATCATTTAATATATCACAAATATTTTTTATGTTCATTGTTTATCACCTTTAGTATTACTTAACATCATATAATACACTATAACATAACTACTATATAAACATTTCGGTGTTAGAGAATATAAAACAAAAATAGAATTAATTCATGCCACTCTTAGATAACATCTTCTCATATAATTCCTTACTCATACCTTCAGGAACCTTATCAATCTTCTGTGCTTCTTTCTTCTGGGTTTCAGGCTTTTTAATAATCTTATCAAACTTTTCTTTTAAGGTTTCTTTATCTCCTCTGTCTAATATCATCTTATTAAGTTGCGCCCTTACCGACGAGTATTTCATACCATTAACCATTGAAATTTGTTGTAACTGTTTAACATTTAAATTCTTTTTATCAAGCAGCTTTAATAAATTATCATACATATTATTCTCTGGTTTATCTTTCTTAATCTCTTGATCATACATTAACTTCCTCTTTGTCCTTTTAATTTCTTTATATAATGAACTTTGAATCGGTGTTAAATCATTGAAGTATAGATACCCTGCAAACGTTGATAACCTGTGCCAAGGAATACTAAATTTTGGATTCTTTGCATTCTCACTTATATATTTCATAATCTTTTTACGGTTATTATCGGTGTCCCATTGATCCTTTAAATATGGATTATTTAACGGTGCATTGACGACTGCAATACCACGATAAGGAACATGAATCCACATAGTAGCCAACCCTCTTAAATTGGTATCTAAGTCAAGGAAAGTAGGAATACAACCAAAATAAATGTTATAATTATCACGATACATATTAAACATTTGAATCAATGTCTTCTGATCTGAATCAAAGAAATTTCTACTAAACCCGGTCCTGATTGCTTCATCATCTAAGATTGGTTGATATGTTTTTGATTCCATTAAACTCATTAAATCTGTCCTGGAATAAACAATATGATTCCATGGTTTAAACCTAGGATTCCTAACCATCGTCTTGAAGGCCAAACTTGAATTATGAGTTATCATCCAATTATCTGTAACATATAATTTACTAGAACTATCTAATTCTATTCCATAAACTTGTTGAGGGATAGCCTTAATTGCCTTAATAGATAAATGTGTAGGATTAATAACTCTTTCTTTTAATCTATCAAATTTTCTTTTAATTTTTAATGGAATAATTTTTGGATTCTTAAATGAAATTGTAACATTAAAATAATGACCTTTAAACTGATTACATTTTTTTATAATATTATTTATAGAAGCATACCCACCTAAAGAAAATACTAATTGTTTAACATCTAAAGCTAATTGTTTTGATTTAGTACAGTAAGTAACAGAATTAGCCTTATCAACAAATCCATCAGTATCAATCAACCCTGCAAGTAATTTTAATCTAAATTCAGATGATGTAAATAAACATTTTTTTGGAATAAATTTATTTCCACTTCCTTTTCCTTCTAAACCTAATTTACTCAATTCATGAGATAACTCACCATTTAAAGAAAAACTATATGTTTTAGCAGTAGTTCCAGATTTCTTTAAAATGTTATTTAATGGATAAAATTTAGATACTTCTTCAATTATTACAAAATCATCACTAGTAATCCCTAAACTCCTACTTAAACACATTCCATTATATTTACAACGATTTTTCCCTTTATATGATTTAAGCAATTTCCTCTTACTAGCAAAATGTCCATCACCTAACCATACACCTAATGTATAAGGTTCTATTGCAGGGGTTATATTCCCTTCAAATAAAGGTATTAAATTAGATGTTAATGTAGAACAATGTGTACCATCAACAACAGAATCACTTCTATCAAATAACCATCTAGCAGTCTTTAATCTTAAAATCCTAGAATAATTTCTTTTATTATAATCATTTTTATCTCTTGGAGAAAAACAATGATAAAATGGTAATAAATGATTCCCTGAACAAGTATATAATAATTGATGATCCTTTGTTGCCCTGACTATATCAAATACTTCTTCTTCAAAATGATTAGAAATATTAATCACATTAGCAATACTAGTACTACCATTCAAAGAAGGAGATATAACTTTATCACCAATTTTAACATCTTCAATATTTTTCCAGGTTCCATCAGACATTAAAACTTTATTTCCTTTCTTTTGGCATTTCCCATTACCCCGATTTCCAGTTACGAAACAAATAACGTCACGTTCAGATTTCTGACGTTCAGAATTTATCTTACCAATATCCCTTAACGATAATTCTATTATCTTAGACATTTACACACCAGCACCGCTGACCAGATTATCAATCATTTTCTGTTTTCGTTCTTTCTGACTGTATTGTTTAACAAACTGATAAATTAAATTCTCTTTATATAAAATTGGGAACAATTCTTCCTGAACCCTAACCAATTCAGTATAACAAGAATCAAACAACCCCATGTTTAATTCCATGCTTTGTTTATGACTTTTATCGTCTACTTTCTTACATTCTATCAATGGTAGACATTTCAATACTTTCTTTAAATCATCATGCAATTTCTGTGATGTTTTCTTATGCCCATCATTTCTAATAATGAATTTTGAACCGCTAATCAACATATCTAAATGAGAAT
>CAYOKY010000133.1:0-3014 GCA_964404695.1 Microcaldota archaeon
ATTGCAATTCATAAACACCAAAAGAGTCAGCAGTATACAACGTTTCATCATTACAATCAAAGGATTGTACTCCAGCGATTACGGAATAAGGTTGTGCATTATTAAAAACAAGCCCTTTGTAAAACGGGTCACCTAAAACAGTACTCGGGCGGTTGTAAAACTCAAACCCTTTTTCATTTAATACTACTAAATAATCACCGCAAAGTTTAGATTCAATAATATCAAGAGAAGGATAATAATATGCCTGAGTGTCCAGAGGCGGGTCAGTAGTAAATACCGGGTCAAAGCTAATCAACTCATCATATTCCAAATGAACGTTCAAAAAAGTATAAACAACTGTTTCATTATTACTACGAATCACATATAATAAAGTTTCATAATCACTCAAGTCCTCAAAATCGTAATTGTATACTGACCCTTTAATTGTTTTGGATATCTCAACGTCACCAGACCATAAACTTATCTCATTATATTTCAAATCGATAATATCATTTTCATTTAATACATGACTATATTCAAACATACGGTCTGCGGAATCAGTAATAAATTTAACCTCATCAAACGTAAAATTTGAACTCGTGAAAATCAAATGCTGTCCTTCCACAACTCCATATGTTTTGCCATTAGCATAAATGTGTGAATAGTCGGAACTATGTTTAAAATAAACCAAGACGTCCTGGGCATACCCATTATTTTTCAAAGCAAACGACTGCTTATAACCATTACCGCCATAAACCATTTTAAGATCATTTATTACCATCATGTCACCAACCTGGTAACTAATTTCAGAATTCGTATCATTAATCTGACGGGTTATTAATTCAACGTTCATAGAATTTAAATTTACCATTGAACCGGTTGCAATAACACCACTGCTCAAACCGTTAACTGACGACAATTCAATATTTGTAGATGTTGGAAGATTAAGTTCTACTACCTTGCCACCACCATACAGCGTCAGGTCACCATATTCAACACGACCAGTAGGGCCATCTATATGTGATTCTAAATAAGTAACCTCTTCTTCCTGCTCTAAACAACCGCAAATTAATAACCCTAAAAATATCATTGCAAGAATCACAACAAAATTAAATCTCATTTTCACACCCATATTTAATATAAAATAACATACTTATAAAGTTTACTTTAGAATTTTATCAGTCTCCAGATACCAAAGATAAAGATCAAGCTCACCCAACCTTAAACCAGCCTTAAATGCTACCTTTCTTAAAACATGTTCTATCTCAATATATTTCTTTTTGGTCAGAGTTTTAGGCCTATCAATCAACCCGTTTTTTACTAAAATGTCAATAATATGAAAATCTATTATTGCAACATCCATAAAACCAATGTTCCTAAGAAAATGACTGGCTTCCTTAAACCCAATCCCTTTAACATTCTTAACCAGCCAGTCCCGGATTTCATAAACCTGCATGGATTTGATTACCACAGCAAGTTCATTCTTAATCTTTTGATTTTCACAGATGTATGTAGAACGAACATTAGGGAAACGATAACCCATCTCTTTAAGTTCGCCGGACAATTGTTCATGATTTAATACATGAAACTTGTTATACAACTTATTCTGGACCTTTAACCCGCTCTCAGCACTAGTATTTGCAGTCAAAGTACAAAAACATAGTTCACTAAACAGATGTTTTGCATCACGTGGCATTGACGAGAATTCATTAACCTTATCATTAATCCTTTGCCCAATAACTCCTTTTTTAAGACGATTAATATCCATAATCAATTTATGCATACAATATACTATCATTAGTAAAAAATAAAAAAGAAGAGGTTTGAAAAAAAGAAGTGATTAACTCACTTAATTCTTCCACAGACCATGAACATTGCAATATGCCCTAACAGTAACATCTTGGGAAGCATTAAATTCAGCGGAAGGGTTATCACCAGGATTAAGATGTTTACGGCAAACCATACCTTTTTCATTAATTTCAATCCATTCTATGTAATGCTTATCTTCCATGGGATGGGCAACTGAACCAATGTTAACCTTAATACCTTTATCAGTTTTAGTTATTACAGGCACATGTTTTTCTTTGCCTTCATTTTCCTTTTCATTCTCGGTCTTAAGTTCCATTGGCTGACCGCAACATACAAGTTCACCAACACCATTGTGAAGTACTTCAACGATGTTACCGCAAACATTACACTTATACACTTCAAACTTTTTAGTCATTTGAATCACCTAATAAGTTTCACATTTAACCTGATAAAAGTTTTTCTCATGATCACAGGACGGACACTTTTCAGGAGGTTCATTACCCTCGTGAACATAACCACATTTTCTGCACATCCATTGGACCGGCTTATCTTTTTTGAAGACTGTTCCTTCTTCAAGCTCTTTAAGGATTTTCTTAAATCTTTCCTCATGATGAGTTTCTGCCTTTCCAATTGCGCGCAAACGATTTGCAATGTCTGGATATCCTTCCTTATCTGCAATGTCTGCATATTCAGGATACATTACAGTATGTTCATGGTTTTCTCCAACAATGGCAGACTTAAGATTTTCAATCGTTGTCCCGAAAGTTGTAGGACCTGAAGCAGTAACTTCAATTTCTTTGAGCGCATGGTCGCCTGCTTTCTGATTAATCTGTCTAATCATCTTAAAGTTCCATTCACCATGCTCAAACTCATTGTCTGCAGTAAGCAAAAATATTTCTGCAATCTGCTCGTACCCTTCCTTACGTGCAACACCGGAATACAAAGTATACCTGTTTCGTGCCATGCTTTCCCCGATGAAAGCATTCATCAAATTGTTTATAGTTTCCATGCAATACACCTCCATTAAAAAACTCAATTAAAAATAATTAAATCACAAAGACATTTTAAAAACATATTCTAACGTTGCAAACGAAAAATTTCAACGTTGCAAACCGATGCAAAAATATTTTAAAAACGTTTCAAACAAATAAAAAAATAAAAAAGAAAACGAATAATAATTTAATATATAATAATTTATTCTTTACTTTCTCTTTTTAACAACTTTT
>CAYOKY010000134.1:0-3000 GCA_964404695.1 Microcaldota archaeon
AAAGCACGGGCAGAATGAAAAACCGAAGTATAAGCTATCATTTCAGTTGATTCAAAAGCTTTGGTTTTAAGAATTATTATTGATTGACCTAAGAAACGTTTAGCTATATCCAATTCCTTATTTACCCAATCCTTGGATTCATTATTCTTAACAATTAAACCTTTTTCAATACAATACTCATAACTCATGCCCATCATCCCCAAAATAAATACCATATTTTTTAATTTGTTCAATTAAATTGGAATTAGACTTTTTAAATTTAGGCAATTCATAATAAGGCACAACAATAAGATTAACTTCCTTATTCAACTTTAATGTTGTTAAATCAAGTTTACCTTTGTTAATCTGAATAACAAAAATATCAATATCACTTTCAATATTGTAAGTTCCTTTAGCAATACTGCCATAAATATAAAAGGGATTATTAATTACCTTGATTAATCCTTTATCGATTAAATGTTGAATATAAATAGTTTTTTTCCACAAATTGATTGTAGGATAATTATTATTAATAAAAAAGAATTTAGAATTACCTAAAGAATCACAATTTAGAAGATTCTGACTATGAAAAAAATCACAATAATACTTAGAAGTTCTTTTACTAATTTTAAGATTTCTAGATAATTGATTAATATTTACCTTGTGACCGGGATTAAAAATAAAATATTCTAACACCTCAAACCCCTTGAATTTTTTAAATTCATTTAACATAAATTTTAATATGTCCCGTTTCATTTATAAAACGTTGGTTTCATATAGTAAACGATTGTTTCATTAAGGAAACACCTATTGCACACTACCACTTATCGCTATGCCCGGTTTAAATTCAAAGTTTTGATTTAACATTGAATATTCAAACCCCAGATCAAACGAATAATGGTTGCCTTTTTCAAACTGGTTTTCAATATTAATTTGAACTACCTGTTTTTGCCCAGGTGCAATTGTATAATGGACTGGATATTCCTTGCTATTAAGAAGAACATGATTGATAGTTACTTCAACCGCCTTATTGTTTTGAACATTCATAACAAACCTGCCTGTGTCATAAAGCGAAGATGACCTGACACCAAGGTCAGCATTTGCCCAGAAATCCTTGTCTCCGCTGTTTGTTAGTTGTGAAACCAGGGAAGGAACATTCGTGAAAAATGCCAACGAAGCTAACACTATTACTAAAACTATTGCTAAAATCAATAAATATTCGGTTGCTGCCTGTCCCTTCATAATTAAACATTCGCAACAATAATGTTTTTAAAGGTTAATCTAATTTCAAATTAAGGTGATTGATTGAAACAATATATTATTACAATATTATTTATAATTATAGCTAGCACATATGCACAAGGATTAACAAGTTTAAATTGTCAAGATAAAGACGGTTTTGAAGCATTAAACTGCGTATTCTGTGGATTGAAAAATGATGTAGAAGGATTACTTGGACCTATCGCCTTTTTGTTGATTATTATGTCAGCAGTCATTTATGCAGGTGGTCAGCTTGGAGATGCTCAATTAAGAGCCAAAGCACAAGGCTGGGCAGTTATGGCCATTATGGGGGCACTGATTGCATTTGTTCTTATGAGTATTGGCCCAACAATCGTAGCAGCAATGTTTGGAAATAGTTGCTCAACATATACAACACCAGTTGCAGGGGGAGGGGTTGCAGGCCCAGGTGGTTCAGTTAATATTTAAACAAAAATATTAAACAATAATTTAATTTAGAATATGAATATCATTAGATGGTGATTTTTAAATTTTAAAGTTAAACATTCGCAACAATAATGTTTTTAAATGATAAGGACATAAATAAGATTGTTAAATTCAAAAATTTACGCTTAAATGGAGGTTGAAGAGTATGAATAAAATGTATATTGCATTGTTTATGGCAATGATGATGTTTAGTGTTTTTGCAGACGATGGTGCTGGAACTAGCAGTTCACTTAAAGATTGTGGTGACGCTAACCTTGAAGGATTCGAGTCATTGAAATGTATTTTCTGTTGTTTGAAAATGGAGATGACCAACTTATTAGGACCTATAGCATTCCTGTTAGTTATAATGGCAGCAGTCATTTATGCAGGCGGTCAACTTGGAGATGCACAACTAAGATCTAAAGCACAGGGTTGGGCAGTTATGGCAATTGTAGGTGCATTAATTGCATTCATATTAAGTACTGTAGGACCAATGTTAATGACTACAATGTTCAAAGATACATGTGGTGGTTATTGCCCAGCAGATACAACAACCATTTTAGAGTAAATAATCTTTCTTCTTTTTTATTATTTTTTAAGTTTTAGATTTATTAATTATAATTATTAACAAAAAATTAGATTTAAAGTTCATAAATAATTTACTTATACCTTAAGAAAACTCCAATCCCAAAGAACATACTCTTAAACTGTGCACCTTCGGTAGTTTCCATGGAAATAAAATGATATTCCATGTTATGTTCATCAGCAAGCTCAACAAGGTAATCCATTAATTGTACTTTCTTGCCTTTAGGTTCTTCACCATCTTTAAGGATTCTTATCTGTTCACCTTCATCAGAATTATAAACATCAATATTATATTCCAACCCTTCAGAAATCAAAACTGAATCGGCTTTGAACATTTTAATATTATCAATTACAGCTTTCAAGCCATAAGCAACCAACCCATTCTTCACAGCTTCAGTAATAAACCGTTCAATCATTTGTCTTTCGACGGTAGATTCCTGCTCAGAGATAACGTCCTCAGCTTTGTTCACAATAGCCCTAATGCCAGCTTCATCCGTATAGCCAACGTCAAACAACGGCCCAATAACATTAATTTGATAGTTAAACAAGTTAGCTTTTATAAAATTCTCTTTCGTTGGTCCCGGGCCACCTATCAACACACCTTTAACCTGGTTTGGCAAATAGTATTGACTCATATATTTTGAAACCTTCTTATGATATTCATAAATAGATTCAATAATCTAACGTTGATATCGATTTGCCGCTTACCCACCTAGATGAATCTTAGCATGC
>CAYOKY010000135.1:0-2942 GCA_964404695.1 Microcaldota archaeon
AGTATCTCTTGTGGTTGACGGCAAAATAGGGTAAACCATAAGGTATTTAAACATTAATGTGTATATATTAACTGTTGTAGTAGGGGGATTTAAATGGGTAGAAAAAAAGAGTTTGAATTGAAAGCGAGAAACGATGCAGTCGTGAGTAAAATTAAAAATATCGATATGGGTGACATTGTAAACAGTCGTATGGATGACGAGAGAGAAGTTCACGATTCAGTTTATCAAATTGTTACAAGTGCCCAGAACTTAGTAGATCAGGGCAGAATAGAAAAATCCTCCTTAAAAAATTATGGTTTATATACAATCGACGAAGCATATAATGAAATAAAAAAGAATAAATTGACTATTTCTTTCCGTGCCTTTGGTGGCCGTATTGAAAGAAGAAGCATTTTCTCAACCAAGATTGGAAGAAAAAGATATATCCCTGAGCCAGTTTTAAAAGATTGGATTTCATTAAATAAAAAATATTATACTGTTCGTGAGGCATATAACAAGGTAAAAAAACATCTTGAGATTAATTTGCGTGCATTTATTGGAAGAGTTGAAAAGAATTCAATTCCATCTATAAAAATCAATACACAAAGATGGATCCCTCGAGAGTATATTGATGGATTGACACACGTTGCGAAGAATTATCATGATGTGACTGGTGCATTGAAAGTTTTACGAAAAAATCAGATTAAAATTAAACGCAACGCATTTGAAAGACGTCTTGACCGAAAAAGAATACCTCATGTAAAAATAGGTGGCCGAAGATTTATTCACGAAGATGTGTTAAATCAATTGGTTAAGTTTGAGAATAAACGTAAATAAGTTTATTCAATATTACTTTTTTTATTTTTTATAAATACTTTCTAGTTTAATTTTTTATTGTTTGTTATTATTCATTTTTAATTGCCCTTAAGGTTATTTTTAAGATTTCTTTAGTATTTTTATTAGGAGTTTAATATGTTAAAATTCAAGGGTAAAAAAAGATTTAAATAAATATTCAAATGAAAAATCCTCCTACTATCCCTACTAATGAGCAGATTAAGTTTGTGGTCGTTTTATTACCGATTCCTTTTTCTTCTAATACTCCAAATACGCTGTCAACCACCGAGCCCATAAAGCCAATGATTGCTACGAATAATACTTGAATAGGAGAAAATCCAAAGAAGATATATCCACTTAATCCTATCAATAATGCTCCGGTGAAAGACATTAATGTTCCAAAAACTGATACGCATCCACTTGTTCCCTGTTTTGCCGGTTTCAATGTTCCTAGGTCTATTGGTTTGCCTGCTAATGCGCCCATCTCAGATGCGAATTTATCACTAGTTACTGCGGCAATCGTTGCAACATAAGGACCTACTCCTGCAAATCCAAACACTTGCAAGCTTAGGGCTATTATTGGTCCTAACCCGTTTGCCAGAACATTTTCCCAACTTCTTTCATGTTCATAAATGCCTAGGCTTTTCTTTTTATTATATCCATATTTGGTTGCTAACACCGATAATGTGAAAAAAATAATCATAAGGAAGAAATGATACCAACTCCCAAAAAATATTATAATGCCTCCCATGACCAAAGCTAATACTATGCCCGGAGCATCTAACAATATTGTTTTTTCAACTTTACTTCCCATTATTTCACTTCTTTAATTCTTCTATGCACTTGTCAATAGTTGTGATTTGCTCTTTTCCGGTTTTCATGTTTTTCAGTTTAATTTTGTTTTGGGTTTCTTCCTCTTCACCGGCGATGATAACCCATCCAATTTTTTGTTTGTCCGCATAGTTTATCGCTTTCATAAGTTTTTTGTCGTATGCAATGTCACAGCTTATGTTCTCCTGCCTGAGTTGGTTTCCGATTTTTACACAATATTTTAATTGTTTTTCATCAACAGGAATTATATATATTTTAGGGATATCCCATTTTATTTTATTTTTACTATCTTTATTTTCCTCGATTGCTGCTTGGATAGTGGCCAAACCAAAACTTATACCTGTTGCAGGATATTCTCTGTTTGAACCTATAAATTGTTGTATCATTTTATCCCAACGCCCCCCTGCAGCAATACTGCTTTTAATTTTACTGTTTTCAAGGAAGAATTCCCACATTATGCCTGTATAATATCCTAATCCTCTTGCAAGTGTAGGAGTTATCTTGATTTTCATATCTGATTCGTTGTCAAAATAATCAATAAATTTCATGAATTCTTTAATTTCATTCAATCCAATTTTAATTTTATCATTATTAATTTTTTCATACTTTTGTATGATCTCTTCATTGGTTTTTCCTTTTGTTTGATTTAGGAATTCAAAAACCTTGTCAATAGCTTTTTCGTTGATCTTTTTATCCAGCATTTCATCTTTGACTTTCTGTTGCCCGATTTTTTCAAGTTTATCCAATGATAATGCCGCTTCATTACTGTTTTTTATCCCGGCCCATTCAAATAATCCATACAATAATTGTCTTGAATTGACCTGTGCATAAATATTAAGATTAAGTTGTTTTAAGATGTCAAACGCCATTTTAATAAGTTCAGCGTCAACGATTTTTGATTGTACTCCTATAATATCAACATCACATTGTGTGAATTCCCGCAGTCGCCCGGTTTTAACCGGTCCGTCCCTGAATACTTTCCCTATTTCATACCTCTTAAAAGGCATGCGCATGGTCGGGTTCATCCCAATAAGTTTTGCAAGCTTAAATGTTAATTCATATCTTAACAGTAATTCTCGTTTCCCCTGGTCCTTGAGTTTATAGGTTTCTTTAAGGATTTCGTCACCGCCTGCGTATTTGTTTGCCCCGACTTCCCAAAACTCTAAGATGCTTGTTTCAATAGGGTTATAACCATAATTTTCAAAGTTACTTCTAAGTATATCTATAATTTTATTTCTAATGATTTGCTCTTCAGGCAAATAATCTTTAGTTCCTTTGTTTTCTTGTAGTTTCATAAT
>CAYOKY010000136.1:0-2937 GCA_964404695.1 Microcaldota archaeon
CAATTTAATCTCTTTCGATTGAAACAATATAATACAGGCTCACCACATTCTGAAGATCGGAAAAATCTATTTCTACCGATAGATTTCTGTGTTGAAATCTGCACTCGTTTCCAGATTTTATTTTGCGAATATCCTATTTCCCGTGATATACTGGCAAGTGATTTTTGTGGCGTGTTAATGCCCCATAAGGATTTTAATATATATCGGCTGGTCTTATCAAGTTTTTGCAACAGTTTTTCTGTGGCGTTTATAATTGATGTGGTCTCTAGCTTCATGCGGTGTCCTTTATTTAAGCAGGCAGTATGTTGATATATTAAACATTAAAGGGAATAGACTTGATAATATTAAAAAAGATGCTTGTTTTTTATTATATCCATCCATTAAAGACCATATTATTGATGCTACAACAAAAAGAATAGATAAAAAAGTTCCTACCATACAAAGAAAACCCATATCTTTATACAATATAAACCCAATTGAACATAAAGGTAATATATATAAAAAAGAACCAATATTGATAAGCCTTTTTAAAGCAGTTTTGCCAAAAGAATCTTCAATCATATCATATTTACAAGCTATTTTATTTATGTTTTTTGATAATTTCCAACAGAATAAAAATGATAATCCTAGCACGGCTAGGATGTAAACTATTGTTAAGAAATTGCTAACAAAGAAAACTAAAAATACAATCATAGATACAAGCGTCAGTAGAATTAACGGCATAAACTCAATAGCAAGCCTCCAGGACCTTTGTTTCTTTGCAAATGCTTTTACTTTATCAAGTGAAGTATATTTCTTAACATCAATTTTATTACTACTTGAATTGGCAACCCTACACACAGGACATTCACTTTCAAGCCATCCATGTGGATAGCCTTCACCTTCTTTTGAATACGCTTTTGAATTACATTTATTACAAATGTATTCAATAAATTTGGTCTCTGTCGGTAAATGATAAATGTTACAATCTGGTAAATCATTTTTTAATAAATCTACTTGAGCTTCTGATATTTTGTCACAGCCATTCAAGTCGAGATTGCTCAGGTTCCTTAAACCCGCCAAAGGAGTAAGGTCGCTGATGTTTTTACATCCATTCAAGTCGAGAGTATTCAGTTTTTTTAAACCTGACAGAGGAGTAAGGTCGCTGATATTGTGACAGGAAGGCAAGCCTAGCTCTGTCAGGTTTAATGAACCTGCCAGAGGAGTAAGGTCACTGATCTTGTAACAGCCATTCAAGCCAAGTTTAGTGATCCCCTGATGTTCAGAGATGAATTGCTTTAACTGATCATTGGATATATCAGTAGGGGCATGAAACTCTTTTACCTGTTCTATCTCGGTCATCTTCAGTCTCCTTAAAACAGTGTTTGTTAATTCAACAATTTAGACCTTAACACAAACACCGCCACCTGTCAAAACAAAAAATAGAATAAATTAAAGTTTTTTTTAGATACTAAAAAACCCCTGTATTTACAGGGGTTAAATCGTTATTAGCAGATGAAATCTTGTGAGGCATCAAGGTATGGCATACCAAGATTATGCAATAATTCAATGACGCTTTTCTTAATAGTTCGATAAGCATCTGGATTAGCATTCTTAACTTCTTTAGGATATATATCCTCAATGTCCCTCGCCCTGTCCCGTCTAGTGGTTCCGTCAATGCCTACTAGTATAATTTTTTTAGCACCTAAATAATACGCTAAATGCACCGCTGTAGTTGCCGTACCACAAAAAGCATATAATGAATTATCTGCCGATATTTTATCACGATCAGTTTTAATAGTTCTGGTATCATAATCAAATATAATGGCGTTACTTTTCGTTATTTCATATATGTTTTTTTTACCATATCGCATGTGCATTGACGGCAATACTAACTGAACACCTGGTTTTATTTTAGACCACCAGTCAATGTCATAATCAAGCTGGTTATCTGTGAAAATACCATAAGTCTTATCATTAACAATATCACCTTTAATACATTGGTGATTTAATAATACCCTTGGTAATCCCTCGAAAACATTTGAGTTTCTAGCTATTAAATTTGCAGAAATACCAGAGCCTACCACTAGGATATTTTCACCAGCATGTCTATTATTTAAGTCTTTAAAATTCATTTAACTAGAACCTTTTCATCTTTTTTTATGGTTGTTTCATAAGTCGGTAATCCAACTTGTTTGCTTACATCAAATTCAAGTCTGTCGTTAAATTCCGCTTGCTTCCCTTCGTTCCATCCTATAATCGGTCGAATATATCCTGACACACGGCTGTATCTCTCTAAGATTTCCTCACACTTTGCCATTCTTTTTCGCTCCTATAATTAAGTATTTGTTTTTCTAAGGATTTAATTAAGACCTCCTCTATTCTTAATGCACACTATACCATAAAAAAATCTGTTGTCAATAAGAAAACTATTTCTTTCTTACATCCTTACATCAACTAAATACAAACCATTGTTTTTTCTAATATTTATCCTAGTAAATTCAAACTTGTCTGATAAAAAAATAATTACCTCTAAATAGGTATGGAATTGGTGTGTACGCCATCCACCATAATTACTTAATTTTTCAGAAAGTTTAATCTCTTCATCTTTGCTAATTTTAGATAGAAACGATAGACACCATTTATTTACTAACCCACCACACCCTTTGTCATTACCAGCATGTTTTACAAACTCGTTAAAATCGTTATGCCAGTAATCTATAAACCACTTAATAAAATCATTATTGTTTTTTAATAAATTAACTAATCTGCAAGGGCTTATTTTATTCATGTTGCACACACACTTGTATTATCGTGTTGCCATGTATATGGTGCTGGTGAATCATTTGTGCAAGCCTCTTGTATTGGTTCACCTGCTCCGAATTCTATTTTATACCAGTCCGCCCCATCTTGAGCAAATAACGCGCCACCTGTCGCACTTTTGACACCAGTGTCTTT
>CAYOKY010000137.1:0-2930 GCA_964404695.1 Microcaldota archaeon
GGAAAAGAAGTTGAAGGGGTTATTATGTTAAAACCTAGCCTGCGTACAAGATATCGTTATGTAATGTTTGAGGTTACTGGCGAGGATTTGCAACCGAATGAAATTACCAAATTGACTTATTCTGCGATTGTACGTTTGGTTGGCACGCTTGGGGCTTCTGAAATGGATGTTAAGGTTGAATCCAAGGATGACAAATATTTTATTAGAGTAAACCGCGAATCCTTGGACTTGTTGCGTGGGATTATACCTCTTATTGAAAGATTGGGTCATTATAATGCGCGCCCGAAAATTGTTAAAACATCTGGAACGATTAAGACATTGTTTAGTGATTAGGGCATTGTTTAGTGATGACCTTTAAAGATATTATTGATCTAGGAGTTATTTAGAGATTAAATCTGGTTTTAATCTGGTTTTTCATAAAGAATGCCTTTAACGAAGGTTTATAAGAGTATTAGTTGTCTAATTTCCAAGGTGATGGAATGAAAAATATGAACTTTGTAATATTAGGATTATTATTAATTGTTTCGTTTAGTTTTGCTACGTGTGTTAATATAAGTGATACTGGAACTTGGGGGACGGCATTAGCTAATAATGGAACTTATGTTATCAATGAATCTGTCACTCTTTGTACTGTTAGTCAATCGATAGATTGATGCTGGCGGGTCTGCATTCATAATTAATGCAAGTGATATTACTTTTGATTGTAATGGGTCAACAATTACCGGTAACGGGACTGGAACAGGTATTACAATTACTGGGTTTACAAATGTTACGATAACTAATTGTACTGTGACTGCATATAGTGATGGTATATCATTGTTAGGTGCTACGTCCGGGAACACTATCTCGAGCAATACTGTACATACTAACGCTGATTCAGGTATTTATGTAACTGATGCAACTGATGAAAACACATTTACTTCAAACACAGTTTACAGCAATGCTTATGGGTTTGATATCTATAATGTTTTGAATGTAAATATTACTTCAAATACTATCTATAATAGTACAAATTCAAGTATTGTATTGTTGGATTGTAATAATTCAGTTATTGATAATAATACTATTTATGACAGTAGTTATTATGGTATTTGGTTGATTAATGGCACTTACAGTAACATTTCAAGCAATACTGTTTATTCAAGTACATGGACTGGTATTATGTTGATTAATTCTACTACTGCAGGGTCTGATTACAATACTATTCTTTCAAATAATGTTTACACTAATACAGAAAAAGGGATATATCTGTCATGTTCAGATGAAAATACATTAACAAGTAACACTGTCTATAATAATACTGAGTCTGGTATCTATTTGTACAATGCATCTAACAATACAATGACCAGCAATACTGTTTATGACAACACACAGCATGGAATGGCCTTTATGTCTGATTCCCAATCCAATGACTTGTTGTCTGGTATTTTGTACAACAACGGGCAAACTGCTGACCATTACAGTTTGTATTTTTTAACTATGACTACTGACATTCCTGACAACAACACAATAAATGATACTATAATCTATGATACAGATAGGTACATTTATGATGCAGAAGATGCAGACAATACTTTGTATAATCTTACGTTAGGATATGATGCAAATACTGATGGCAGGATTAATCGTCTGGGTGCAATAACGTTGAATGATACGATTTTGAATTCCACTAATTTGGTGATAGATGATGAATTTGTATCTTTAGACAGTACAGATACTAATGCTGAAGCATTAAGCGTGTCTGCAAACATAACATTATCAGTTGAAAGTTGTGAGGTTGTGAATTATTATTCCCGTTCAACTCATACAAGTTCAAGGTCATTAATTATCAGTGATGGTACAACGTTCTTTCCTAGTTATTCTACATGTTCAGATAATGTTGTGACGTTTACTGTGGACAGTTACAGTGCTTATACTGTTATTGGTGATGAGCATTCTACATCCTCTCCTTCCTCTAACGATGAGTGCAACAGCGACAATGATTGTGACGATGACGAGGTTTGTACCAGTGGTGATTGTGAAAATGTAGATTGTGACGATGGTTACGTTGAAGACCATGAATGTATTGAATATGAATGCACAAGTGACAGCGACTGTGATTCTGATGAAGAATGTTCTAGTCATGAATGTATTGATCTGGATTGCGGAGCATGTGAGTATGAAAGTTATCATGCTTGCATAGCATATGACTGTTGTTCAGACAGTGATTGTGATTCTGATGAGGAATGTAACAGCCATGAATGTGAAATTATAAGTTGTTCTGGTTACATTGAAGACCATGAGTGTATAGAATATGAATGTACAAGCGACTCTGATTGCAAGTTCTTATGTATTAAGGATAAATGTATAATTCCTAAAGTTAATGTTAATGATACGAGTTATAACTTTGGATTAAATGATATTGGTGGAGATATAACCGGCAAATGGGCAATGTTTAATTTAAACTCAAAATCAGTTAAGATTTATGAAGATGGAACAAAGAAAATGGATCTTGACAATGATGGTAAGTTTGACATTGAAATAACAATGGGTAAGATTGGTGAAGATATTACTCTTGAGGTTATTACTTTAACGAAAACAGTTTCAGATGATTTAACTTCTGGTGATACAAATACAAATGGAACAGACACTACTAATATAAATGATCAAAAACCTAAAGATGATTACACTTGGTTGATTTTAGTGGTAATCGTTGTAGTCATTGCTATAGTTGGATTGATTGTATTAGGCGGTGCAGGCGGTTTAGTTTGGTTTAAACATAAGAAGAAAAAGGGACTGTAATTTCATTTATTTTTTATTTTTATAATTTTTTCGATTTTTTAAATTTATCTTTTATATATATTGTTTATTTAATTATTTCACATTTTGTATTTTTATGGTTTATTGTTGGTTCAAATTTAATTTTTCCTACATTTTTATCATTTTTTTAT
>CAYOKY010000138.1:0-2869 GCA_964404695.1 Microcaldota archaeon
GTGTTAGTTTCAATATTCTTAACTGGCGGTTATGATTTTGATATATATCTTTTGGGTTTGTTGGCAATTCCTTTTTTGGTTGAAGCAGGTTCTTTTGCGTTGAATGATTACCTAGACGTTGAAACTGACAGACTGAACAAAAAAGACAGGCCTATTGTTAAAGGTGAAATCTCTAAAGAGCTTGCAATGGGCATAACATTCGCGTCATTCTTTTTAGCAGTAATGATTAGTATGTTCTATGATCCTATAATCATTAATATTACCGGGGCGTTTGCAGTTATTTCAATTTTGTATAACTATAAACTTAAGGATTTGCCATTGATAGGCAATTTGTATATCGGGATGAGTATGGGCATACCCTTTATCTTTGGTAACTTGGCTTATTCAAATGGCTTGGTTTTTGAAAATGTGATATTATTTGTGCTTGCTTTAATTATCGGGACAAGCAGGGAAATTGTTAAAACCGTTGAAGATTATGATGGTGATAAGCAAGCCAGAAATTCAAAGACACTGCCGTATTATTTGGGCAAGAAAGGTTCATTGTTATTTTCTGCAATTTTGAATATAATTTTTGTTGTTGTAGGGATCTATTCATTTACTGTTATTGCATTTTCATATGTTTCCGGAATACTCTGGGGATTTTCAATCTTATATTATTTGATTATTGTTTACCCTCTTGTGACTGGTAACGTTTGTTTTAAAGCTGTTAGGCGCGATACATTGATTACTATGCTTTTAGGGCTGGTTGCATTGCTTTTGACAAAGTTTGCATTTTAATAAGGTGATTTTATGAAGATAACCAAAGATATGAAAATTGGCGATATTGTTTCAAAGTTTCCCAAAACTGTTAAGGTGTTTGAGAAATATCAGTTGTTTTGTGTACATTGTCCGATGGCACAGGAAGAAAGCCTTGAGCAGGGTGCATCTAATCACGGGATAACTGGTAAGGACTTTGAACAGATGATTAAAGATTTGAATAAATCTGTTGATTAGTTTAAATTTACTAAAACCATTAAATCTGGTTTTAGGTTTTGGTTTAGTTGCTTTTAATATTTAGGTTTTATTTAGTTGCTTTTAATATTTGGGTTTTAGTTGGTTTTAATAACCTTTCTTAATATTTATTATTATATTATTATACGTTCATTAGGATATGTTCATTGGGTGATTTTATGTTAGGTAAGAGATATACTTCAACTGTTGAAGAAAAATGGAAACAGGAATGGGAAAATTTTAATGTTTATGCTTTTGATCAGAATTCAAACAAACCCATGTATACCATTGATACTCCGCCCCCGTTTACTTCTGGTAAACTGCACATGGGTCATGTTTTATCATATTCATATTTTGATTTTGTTGCACGTTACAAACGTATGCAGGGTTACAATGTTTATTATCCTCAGGGCTGGGATTGCCAAGGCTTCCCCACAGAAGTTAAAGTTGAAAAGAAACATAAAATCAGAGGTAAAGATGATCCTGAGAAATTTATTAAATTATCACGGGAATGGACTTTAGAAATGATACGCAACATGAAACAGCAGATGAATGTATTGGGTTTTTCCGCTGACTGGAATTATGAATATCGCACTATTGATGACTCTTATCATGAAGCCGTTCAGTATTCATTATTAAAAATGTATGAGAAGGATGAGGTCTATAACGCAGAGCATCCAGTTTACTGGTGTACTGATTGTCTTTCTGCCATTGCCAAGGCTGAGACAAATGAACTTGAACGCGAAACTGAACTACATCATATTAAATTTCCCACGGATTCGCGTGGCGGTTATGTTCCAATAGCTACGTCCCGTCCTGAATTGTTGCATGCTTGTGTTGCAGTTGTAGTTAATCCTTTGGATGCAAAATATAGGTTATTGGTTAATAGTGAAATTCAAACTCCTTTGGGTAAAAAGGTTAAGATTATTAAAGATGACGACGTTGACCGCGAATTTGGGTCAGGTGCAGTCATGGTTTGTACTTATGGTGACAAACAGGACGTTGTATGGGTTAATCGTCACAATCTTGCCAGGGTTAGGGCCATGGGTGACAAAGGTGAACTTATCAATGCCGGTGAATTCAATGGCATGAAAGTTAAAGAGGCCAGGCAAGCGGTTATTGAAAAGTTAAAACAAGATGGTAATTATATTAAAAGTGAAAAGATTAAACAAGTCGTCAAGGTTCACGACCGTTGCAAACATCCAGTTGAATTGTTGGATTCCAAGCAGTGGTTTATCAAAGTCAAAGATAAAAAAGATGACATTATCGGCACTGCCAAAAAGATTAAATGGTGTCCTGAATTTGGTATTTCCTATCTAATCAATTGGGCGAATTTTATTGAATGGGACTGGGTTATTTCACGGAATAGGACGCTGGGCACACCAATTCCTTTCTGGTATTGTGAAAAATGTGATAAATGGTACCCTGCCAAATATGATGAATTGCCGGTTGACCCGCGCATAATGTCAAAGAAATGTCCTGAATGCGGTAATCAGCTTAAAGGTGAACAGACAGTTCTGGATTGCTGGGTTGATTCATCAATTAGTCCTTTATATATTGCTGGCTGGCCCCATAAATTTAATAAGACAATGTATCCTGTTGATTTAAGGCCACAGGGCGTTGAAATAGTGAGGACATGGGCATATTATACAATCGCAAGGTGTTTGTCCTTAACTGGTGAAAAACCGTTCAAAGAGATTCTCCTGAACGGCAATGTATTAGCTCCTGATAATAAGAAAATGAGTAAGAGTTTGGGCAATGTCATTGATCCGTCTGATTTATTGAAAGAGTTTTCGGTTGATGCAATCCGACAATGGTCTGCAATGAGCGGGGCAATGGCCAAGGACCGTGCTTTTAATAGGCAGGACATAATATTTGC
>CAYOKY010000139.1:0-2813 GCA_964404695.1 Microcaldota archaeon
TGCGGTCATATGATTTACCCACCTTATTTGCTAACAAAATATGCGCGGTTCTAACCAGAGAGTTTTTTAAAGGGAAGAACCAATCTATTCCTTTGAATCGTTTTCGGATAATTTTATAGAATTACTAGAAACTAAAATCAGAAACTTTAGTACTGGGTAGTTGTTTCAATTCACAGAGCTATAAGTAGCTATAAGTTTAAATTTTAAGAAAGTCCTGTATCTTAACTTGCTTAATAAAATAGATCTTAATATAAACTTGTATATCAAAATTAAATCAAAAAAAGTGCTAGTTGACAGGTATGTTTTATAAGCTTTATTATTAATGTATGGCTGAAAGAAAATCTTCAATTATTAATAAAATTATTCTTTGGGTTTCGATTCTTACAATAGGTCTAACTCCCCTTTTATTTCTACCTTTCACTTCTGAATTTTATGAATTCAATAAAAACATTTTCTTAATCTTTCTAACCTTTATTCTTCTTATCCTTTGGGGAGTAAAAATGCTTGTTAATAAACAAATTAGTTTTAAAAGGACTATTTTTGATCTTCCTGTTTTAGCTATTGCTGGAGCTTTTATTATTTCAACTATTTTTGTCTCTCCTAATAAGTGGGAAACACTCTGGCTTCCTGGAGGAACAGGAACTATTGTCACTCTAACTCTTCTTTACTTTATTATCATTAATAATATTTTTAAAGAAAATAGAATTAAACTTTTAAATAGTTTTATTGTTAGCACTGTTATTCTTTCTTTAGTCTCTATTTACCAATTTATTGGCCTTGGTGAAAGCTTCATCTCTGAAACAAGTCTCTTTGCCTTTATGCGAGGTGCAAACTGGACACCAGCCGGAGGATCTTTAAGCTTAATTACTATTCTTATTCCCGCCCTAGTTCTAATTTCAACTCGCTTTGTCTTTGTTTTGAAAAGAAGCAAGGAAAGCAAAGCTTCTTTGATTCATTACCCAATTTCAATTCTAATTATTATCGCTGCTCTAGTTATGTCCCTTAGAAATATCTTTTTTATTAGTAAACCACTTTTCCTCCCCTTTTCAACCTCATGGGCTATTATGATTGAAACTTTTAAAAATGGTAAAAATTTCTTTCTAGGTGTCGGTCCTAATAGTTTCCTAGATGCCTTTTCTCAATTCCGTCCTGAAAGTTATAACTTAACTAATCTTTGGGCCGTTCGTTTTGGAATTTCAAGTAATTTCTATCTACATATTTTTACTATAGTAGGACTCTTAGGTTTCTCCGCTTTAGTTTGGCTAATTATTAGAGCTATTAAGACCAAGAAATATTCTCCTTATATGCTAGCTTTATTTAGTATCTTCTTGATGTTCTTTGTTCTCCCTATTAATTTCCTTATCATCTTTGCTCTGTATATTGTTCTAAGTTTAGCTGCTATTGATTTTCCAAAATCTCAATATAAAGAAGAATCAAAGGTTCTTTCTATAATCATTCTTGCTTTGGTTGTTATTATAAGCGGCACTACATTCTACTTTGCAGGTCGTGTTTATGCAGCTGAAATTAAATTCAGAAATTCTTTACTAAATAATTCTCTTGACGATGGTATTGGCGCTTATCATAATCAAATTAGAGCCATTGAACTAAATCCTTTTAATGATATCTATCGTATTTCTTATTCTCAAACAAATTTAGCTTTGGCTGACAACCTTGCTGGAAATCCAGATATTTCTGATCAAGACAGAGAAACCATCACTTCCCTTATTCAACAATCAATAAGAGAAGCAAAAGTAGCTGTTTCTTTGAATCAGAATAAGATCGTTAACTGGGAAAACTTGACTCAAATCTACCGCCAATTGATTAATTTTGCTGAAGGCGCAGATCAATGGACAATAGCTACTTATCAACAAACAATTCTCTTAGATCCAGTCAATCCTGAATTAAAACTTAGTTTTGGTGGAGTTTATTATGCTTTAGGCCAATATGATAATGCTATTTTATTATTCCAAAAGGCCATTGAAGATAAACCTAACTTTGCTAATGGTTACTATAATCTTTCCGCCGCCTATAAAGAAAAAGAAGATTTTGTTAAGGCTCATGATATGATGGTTATTGTTACCAATATTATTCCCACTGACTCAGCTGATTACCTAAAAGTTAGAGCTGAATTAGAAGAACTAGCTAAAAATCTTCCTGAAACTGAAGTATTAGAAGAAGTTGAAAGTACTTCACAACTTACACAACCTGAAGTTCTCCCTTCCCCTGTTATTTCTCCTCCAATTGAATTACCAAAGGAATCTACGGAATCTCCTGAAATTGAAATCATTGAATAAACCACTTCTGAAGCTGAATTAGAAGAATAATCTTTTTCTACTCTTCTTTTTTTCTTTATTAACCTCATAGTTTGTATACATCTTGTCAATATTTATATACAAAATATTATAAATTTTCTATGTCTAAAAATAACGAAAAAGTGTTATGGAAGTATTTCCGAACTAAAATATCTTTTAATTCAATTTTGTGGAGCTAGTCGGAATCGAACCGACGTCTTAGCAATGCGAATGCTACGCTCTACCGACTAAGCTATAGCCCCTTGTTTATTGTGGACCCAGCCGGGTTCGAACCGGCGATCTTCTCAATGCCATTGAGACGCGATACCAACTTCGCCATGGGCCCATTTTTATACCTTCTTTATTATACTTTACCTTCCTACCAGTAGGCAAATCCATCTTCTTTTTCACCTTGACATTCGTCTAATATTCGTCTATAATTAGTCTAATGTTTAAACCAAAATACTCCATCACTAATAAACTGTTGGCTCAAATTAAAAAGATTAATAAGTTAGTATTTGA
>CAYOKY010000140.1:0-2806 GCA_964404695.1 Microcaldota archaeon
ATTTCTCATCAGCACCAATAACACTTATAGTTAACATTTCATCAGTGCACATCCCTTACACGGGCGCGGGCAAGCAGGCAATTTCAAGCGAGGAAGATGTATTGGATGAAGTACGTAATGCTATTATGGAAGTTGGCAGGAAACTGCAAAAACATATCAAAGGCGTTGTAAAGGCAAAGGAAAGAATACAAAGAAAAAAAGCGATAATGAGATATATCCACCAGGTTGCCCAGGATATTGCTTACCTTTCAGATAAGGACAGTTTTGAAATAGAAAACATGCTCTCTAAAATGGTTGAAGAGAGGTATAACATTGAAAAGGATACAATAGATCTTGAAAACGCAATGAAAGAAAACACAACAACTGAAAAAAATGATAAAGAGGAAGATTCAAATGAAGAAGGAAGTCGTTAAGAAATTAGAACATTTAGGAGAAATGATGATCTCCCAAATAAGAAACGGAAAATCGCCCTATTTTATTACTTCCTTGCGTTCAAGAGGGAACACTAAGTATGATGAAAAGGAAAAGGTATTGCGTCTTGGTGACAAAAAGGAAACACGAAAATTTGCCAATGTTTCACAGGCAAGAAAATTTATGCAAACCCTTGCAATAGCTGCAAAATGTAAAAAATTCGTTTCTGAAGGATTGCACACCTCTATTAGGGGTCTTTATTACCAATTAAAATTCTCTTTGGGGGAAAATATGGAAGAAGACCTGTTCAGCGAACAGTCTGAATCCAATCCATTGATTGAAGACCTTGAAGTTGCATTAAATGTGAAAAGAGAAGACTTTAACCTTAGTACTGATAGGAAAGGGTTCGTTGCAGGTAAACTGATAATTGAAGACACATTTGGTGGTGAGAAAACAGTAATAGATTGTAGCAAACAAGGCCGTTCAGGATGGCCCATCCCAAGTGATGTTGATAGCGGAATGGAAATAAAAGAAATTGGCGCAGAATATGTGTTGGTAGTTGAAAAAGATGCAATGTGGCAGAGATTAAACGAAGATAACTTCTGGAAAATTAATAAATGCATCCTTATAACACCAAAAGGACAGGCGTCAAGGGGAACTAGACGATTGCTAAGGAAACTTGCAGACAGAGGACTACCCATTTACGTTTTCACAGATTGTGATGCATGGGGGTGGTATATCTACTGGACCATCAAAACCGGTTCAATGAATCTTGCATATCTTGGAAAAAATATTGCAGTCCCAGAGGCCAGATTTATAGGAGTAACAATGCAGGACATTAAGGATTACCCTTTCTTAGATAAACTGACAATAAAAGCCAAAGAAGTTGATGTCAAAAGAGCTAGGGATATGATAAAATATCCTTGGATATCAAGACATAAGGAATGGGTAAAAGAACTTAACACAGTTTTAAGGACAAAGAAAAAAATTGAACAAGACGCATTGCAAGGTGAAAGATTAACTTTTGTAGGGGAATATCTAAACAACAAAATAAGTAAAAATGATTTTCTTCCATAAAACATAAATGATGAGTGATTATATGAAAAAGGATGATACAAACAGTATGGCATTGGTAGCTGAAATAAATGACTACTTGGATAACTTAAAAAGACCTAATGACAAAAAAGAGCATGATAAACACATCAATCAATTAAAAGAATACAGAGAGAAAATGGAACAATTAGGATTCAAAACACCATTCACAGGAATTCTATCTATACCAAAATTCAATTACTTTGATAATGACCCCGCACAATCAATAGAAGTAAGCAAACAACTTAAACTTATGAAATACCTAGCTAAACTTAAAAAAATAACATTAAACAGAACAAAGATAAGTTATATATCACATAAAATTGGATGGAATATGCTTGAGGGATGTCCGCAAAATTATGATACATTAACCAACCATATTCCTTATGACGGCAATTACTTAAGGCCTTTAGCAAATATTGAAATTGAAGGATTCTATGCATTTAACAAAATAAAAGAAACTTTACAAAATACTGATGAAAAATGGTTGATTGCAACTGTAGAATATAACGAAAATGGTGCACACAAAAAAGCAAAAATAAGAATGGATAAAACAAACATGAAAGAAATAAAGGAAATGTACGGAGAAGATTGTAAAATCATTAAAACCAAAATAATAAAGAAAAAGGATATTATTTCTAATGACATTTCTAAAATGATCGTTTCATTAATTTTTGCGAGTTATGGGAAGCAACAATTTGACAATGAGGAAAGGAAAACTAAACCCGACGAGAGCAGTGAATTAAAAGAATACAACACTTTACTGCAAAAACATGGCCTTGTAAAAAATATATTGATCGACAAAGTTGACGGATTTGAAAACGTTAAAGAATTATTAATAGAAAAAGGATTGTTGGAGCATGATGAAGAAAACTATCTATTAATTTTAAAATTAAAAAATGAAATCATGAAGAAACGAAAACAAATAAACCAATCCGTACTTATTTATTCAATAAATGAAATGATGCGAATTATGTATTCATATTATATTAAATACAATACAAATCAAAGGAGTACCATCCATTTGTTCCCAGGATTATCCCTAACACCTGATGAGAATATCTTGTCTATGTTTGAAAGTTCAAACATTAAAGATGCTTATAGAGTATTAGACAAAAAAATAGAAATGGAAAACACAGTTCCAAAAGGATACAACCCATTATGGGGTGTTGGGTTTTATGCAAGTGAAACTAAAACGTCTATTGCCGACTGCTCAGAATTGTTTGATGAAAATGAAGAGGTTGTAAAAAAAGCATTGGAAGATTATAAAATTATCAAAAATGATAGGTCAAAGGAATTCATA
>CAYOKY010000141.1:0-2787 GCA_964404695.1 Microcaldota archaeon
GTAGCACCAACTAAATTATAAATATCGTTCGGATCAATACCAACTTTTTCATATCTCTTTTTCCAATCGTTTACTATATCCATATTGTTATCAAAATCAAAATCCCTCATTTTTTAATCCTCCTTCAATAATCTTTCTTATATCTATATTATAAACTTGTTTATAATCAATGTCAATACTTATTAAAAATATTTATTATATATTATAATTGTCCACCTTTATTATATACTATAGCTGGTCTTTTGTTATTAATTGTCCACTCATTGTCCACTCATTTGTCCACCCATATCTTGTGCTTTAGCTGGGTTTATACCTCTAATTGTCCACTTTGTCCACCTATTCCGCATATATCGCTACGCGTGAGAACGTATACCTACCTCTCTAATGCTTTAACGCATTAATGTATTACTATATGGTGTATGTGTGTATTTATAATATAATAGGTGTCAAAAGGGTGGACAAAGGTGGACAAGTGGACAAATACTTGTTTAGTCAAAGGGTTTGTCATCCTCAAAAAGGCTTTCATTTTCAGGTATTTCTTCTTTGTTTAATTTCAACCAAACGCAGCGTACAGTGCCACTACCTGACAATATAATCTTACGTTTTGTGTTGCGACCTTCTTCGCATTCTATATGCCCTTTTCGCTTCGCCCAGGACAAAAATGCGACTGGGTTTTGTCCACTATCTTTTAATATGCGGTCAAATATTGATGAATTTATATAAATAAAGTCATCATCTTGTAACCCCCAACATTCGCCGATTACTTCTGCGATAATATTGTTAGCAAATTTATTAGGATTTGCAGCGATAAAATCAAATATCCATTCATAGATTCTTTCGTTAATTGATACTTGATCCTTCGTTGTCAAAAATTGTTCAATCTCGCTGATGGTTATTTTTTGACCATCTTTAAATATCCATTGTTCAATTAATGTATCTGCTGCCAAAATAAGGGAAGCGGCAAGAGCTTGTTTTTCGGTTGACAGGCCGCTCGATAGTTGACTATAATAATCTTTTTGTAGTTTGATCGCGGCTTTCATATTGTCATCTTTTCTAAGATAGTCAATAAACATTCTACCGCCATGTCCATAATGTTCTCTGATATCATCAACTAATTTTATTGGATTATCAAATATTTTTTCATCTTTGCAATCAACCTCGATGATACGATTGACAGCACCACCGCCACTATTTTGATTACTGATAGGCATTTCACCAGATGTAATAATACAATTACGCCAGGTTTTGAGTTGCTGCAAGCCGCCAGTTTTTGCCCCTCTACTTCTGCCTACTCCTTCTGATAACATATAAATGATATTATCGAAGTCTTTGCGTTCTTTAATAACCTGTAATTCATCAAGGATTAATGGCATTGAGTTGACAAATCCAGCAGTTAGCTCCTGCCCCACGCTGGTTGCGTTGAAAGTATGTATATATTCGCCAGCCGCAGGATTGGCCCAAATAGAAGCTGCTACCATTAAAGCAACTGTTTTACCGCTCTCTGTACCGCCCCACAAATGAACAAAGAAGGGTAAAGCATTACAATGTTCAATCAATGCGCTTGCAAAACTCGCAGATAACATGATACGGCCAATAATACCATTTGCCCTAATATCCCTAACTGCCTTGAGCCATTCCTCAGCACTTCCATGCGGTTTGACACTATCAAACATATGCTTAAAACATAAATCACCATCAAAACGCAAATCCTCAACATATGGTGAGAAATCGTCACCTATCCAACCAAGCCGACCAACGCTGTTTAATTCAGGAATAGCATCATAATTAATATCAGAAAGCTCTGTAAAATATTTAACAAGCTCGCGGCTGTTTTCACTATTGACAGAAACGCCAAATTTGGAAAGCTCAACGATTTTTTGGCTACTAGATAATGTGTTTTTTTCAACTATCATGGTGCGCCAAATTCTGCCGCGCTTATAAGCGATCTCTGTTTTTTCTTCGCCGGTATCAACATTTATTAATCGCATAATTGGCAAAATAGGATGATTGCAAACTTGCACTTCGTAGCCCATTTTATCAATCGCGGTTATTCCTTTGTCGTCACAGAAATATGAGCCACTCGCAAGCTCTATTTCTTGACCATCGAATTGTGTGACATTATTAAGGCTTATTCCTTGTTTGCTTGCCATCATCTCGCAATAGGCGTTCCAAAGACTGACAAAGTTTTTCACACCTACCGCACCAGCCATAATTTTAATTTGTTCCCTAGATTGAGCAAGGAAAAATTTATTATCTTTATATTGATAAAGCCATTCAAATGGCTCTGTTGTTGATCTGAATTGTTCTGCTGTCCATTCTGGTATTGCTATAGCATTATCCATTGTTAGCCTCCTTGATACCCTTTAATATATGCACAATAACATCAACTGTCCAGCCATCACCTAATACATCTTTTGCTTTGTTTGCCGATAAATCATTTGTATATCCGATAGGTACTGTTTGTAATATTTCATATTCTTTTTGAGTGAAATTTCTTAACCCCTTCTTGTAATCGAAATCCTGAGAATTAAATATAACAGTAATCATACCTGTTGTTAAATATCTATGCCACATACTATCAATATTTCTTTTACTAGCCCCATCGCGGGTATTTAAGCATCTTGCTTTTATTAAATCTGTGTATCCGTTTTCTAATATATCCTGTAATTTAATGTTTTTGTCTATTGGTTGTTCAATATAAGTATCTCTAAATAAATTTTTTCCTGTCCCATTTATGTTTGTCCAATACCATCTATTTCTTGTTTGAGCCGAAACAACTGAACTATT